>JADGCO010000002.1:16348-99740 GCA_015228935.1 Magnetococcales bacterium
CCGTGATGATGTGATCCGTGATGATGTGATCCGTGATGATGTGATCCGTGATGATGTGATCCGTGATGATGCGACCCATGATGATGCGACCCATGATGATGCGACCCATGATGATGCGACCCGTGATGATGTGGATTGCCCGGCACCAGGATTCCCGTGATGATGCATATTGACCGGTCTGGGTCTCTCCCCCATGTCTGAACTGGCCACCCCGGATCAGGTACCTGAGGGTACATCCCCCCCTCTGTCGTTTGCATTCTGCAAACGGGCCGGGGTGTTGCTGCTTGGCAAGGGTGAACACGCGCTGCAAATTCTTTGTCGCCCGGATGTCACATCCGGGGCCTTGGCGGAACTGCGGCGATATTTCCGGCTTCCCCTCCAACTGGAGACCACGACCCGGGAAAATTTTGACCAGCGTCTGCGCCAGGAGTTTGAGGAAGGATCGACCCGCACCATCCAGGACATGGAAGAGATGGACAGTGCCATGGATCTTGGCGAGGTGGCGCAGCAACTGGCAGAACCCAAGGATCTGGCCGAAAGTGCCGATGATGCCCCCATCATCCGCCTGATCAACGCGCTGTTGACCGAAGCCGTCAAAAGAAATGCCTCGGATATCCATCTGGAACCCTATGAGGATCTCCTCGTGGTTCGTTTCCGGGTGGACGGGGTCTTGCGCAAGGTTTTGGAACCCAAACGGTCCGTGGCTCCCCTGCTTGCCTCACGGGTCAAGGTGATGGCCCGCCTGGATATTGCCGAAAAACGGCTGCCCCAGGATGGCCGCATCTCCCTGCGCATTGCCGGACGGGCCGTGGATGTGCGGGTCTCAACCATCCCAACTGGCCATGGGGAACGGGTGGTGTTGCGTCTTCTCGACAAAAAGGCCGGTATTTTGAGCCTGGAAGAGCTGGGCATGGTGCCCCTGGCCGTTGAGACCATTGACAAAATCATCAACAAACCTAACGGCATCATCCTGGTTACCGGACCCACGGGATCCGGCAAGACCACGACTCTCTACGCCATGCTGCAACGGCTGAACGACCACAGCCGCAACATCATGACGGTCGAAGATCCGATTGAATACAATCTGGAAGGGATCAGTCAGACCCATGTCAACACCAAGGTGGATTTGACATTTGCCCGGGGATTGCGGGCCATTCTGCGCCAGGACCCGGACGTGGTCATGGTGGGGGAGATTCGCGACCTGGAAACCGCTCGGATTGCCGTGCAGGCAAGTTTGACCGGACACCTGGTGCTTTCCACCCTGCACACCAACAGCGCCATCGGTGCCGTGACCCGGCTGCGCGACATGGGCGTGGAATCCTATCTGCTCTCTTCCAGCCTGTTGGCGGTTTTGGCGCAACGCCTGGTGCGTCTGCTCTGTCAAAACTGCAAACAACCACGCCAGCCCACCGCCGATGAACGACTGGCCATGGGCATCACCCCCGTTGAAAAAATGACCCTGTACGGACCCGGACAATGTCCGGCCTGCTCCGGAACCGGCTATCAGGGCCGGTCGGGTATTTACGAGCTGCTCGTGATGGATGATGCCATGCGGGGTCGGGTCCACGAATTGGCCGGGGAACTTGAACTGACCGGTCTGGCCCGCGCAGTTTCGGGAAGTTTGCGTGCCGATGGTTTGCGTCTGGTCAAGGCCGGATTGACATCTCTGGATGAAGTGATACGTGTGACACGGGAGGATTGATCCTTGGGGGCTTACGAGTATACCGCCCTGGATGCCAAAGGCCGCAACCGGCGGGGCATCCTGGAAGGGGACTCACCCGGTCAGGTTCGGCAGCGTCTGCGCGAGCAGGCCATGATCCCCCTGACCGTGGAAGAGGTCCGGCAATCCACCCGCAAAGGCAAAGGCATCGGAGGGGTTCGACGCGCCGATCTGGTCCTGGCCACCCGCCAATTGGCCACCCTGACCGGCTCGGGACTTCCCGTGGAAGAGGCCCTGGCCACTGTCTCCCGCCAGACTGACAATCGACGCCTGGGCAATATCATGCTGGCGATCCGGGGCAAGGTTTTGGAAGGACACTCCCTGGCTGCGGCCCTGGGCGAATTTCCCCTCCTTTTTTCGGAAATGTTCCGGGAAACCGTGGGGGCCGGAGAACAGACCGGACACCTGGAACAGGTGTTGGACCGTCTGGCTGTTTTCCAGGAAAACAGCCACAAGCTCCGCCAAAAAGTCATGTTGGCCATGATCTATCCGGCAATCGTCCTGGTATTTGCCCTTTTTGTCACCACCGCCCTGTTGACCTATGTGGTACCCCAGGTGGTGCAGGTGTTTGCAGATTTCAAACAGGATTTGCCGACCCTGACCCGCCTCATGATTTTTTTGAGCGATTTTTTGCGCCATCACGGTCTTGTGGTCCTTGCTATCGTTGCGACCCTGGTCATTTTGTGGCGCATGCTGCTGACCCGGGAACCGGTCAAACGCTTTTGGCATCACCTGCTTTTGAACCTCCCTTTGACTTCCCGCCTCGTGCGCGGCATCAACACGGCCCAGTTTACCCGCACCTTTGGCATTCTGACCGGCAGTGGCGTGCCCGTTCTGGAAGGTTTGCGCATTGCCAGCCGGGTGATCGACAATCGCCTCATGCGCGATGCCCTTCAGGATGCGGCCCGCCAGGTCCGGGAAGGCGGAACCTTGCACAAGGCCCTCGGTGAGAGTCGGGTCTTCTCCCCCCTGGTCATTCACCTGATTGCCAGCGGCGAAACAAGCGGTACGCTCGCCAGCATGCTCAATCGGGCCGCCGATGCCCAGGAGCGCGAAGTGGAAACCCTGGTCGCCATCCTGGCCGGAATTCTGGAACCCCTCATGATCCTGTTGATGGGCGGCATCGTCCTGACCATCGTCATCGCCATTCTCCTGCCTATTTTCGATCTGAACCAGTTGGTTCATTGATATCGAAGATCTTGAATGGCAAAAAATTCCCTCTGAAATATCCAGGAAAACATTAAACGTCTTTTACAGGTTTTTCACATCCGACTTGAGATATTCAACATGGGCGATCATGACAGTGGCTACAGACGGATTTTTTCCCACTCCGAAATGATTCGTGATCCCGCGCCGAGCCTTTACGGTATGGTTGGGTCGGGTCCTGTTGCCAAGACGCATTCCCGGACAAACAATCCCGGAAAAATCAGACTTGCAGGAGGTTGATGCCATGTTGGCCGAAACAGTGCAGGAATGGACTCAACAATGGAAAATGGAAGGAATCCAGGAAGGAATTCGAGAAGGAAGTGCCAATTTTCTTCTTCTCCAGTTGGAAGAAAAATTTGGCCATCTTCCCCATCAGATCCGGGAAAAAATCAGCAAAACAGAACACCCAACCCTGGAAAAATGGGGTATCCGCCTTCTGAAAGCCAATTCACTGGGAGAAATTTTTGACTCATGATTTGTCATGTGTACCGGCATCCCGGAAAAAAAACGATCAGAGAAAATAAGCCCGGAAAGCTTGATTGGTACGCTGGATCAACGCCGGTAATTCCTGGCCAAGTTGCAAGAGGGTTTTGTCATCGCCATTTTTGCCGGCCAGATCGGCCTCCAGGGCTGCATTGTAGAGTGCCCGTGCCCCGAAAGTTCCTGCACTGCTTTTCAGGGCATGCACCTCCAGATGAACAGCGTGGGCATCACCGCTTGACACATCGAGGAGAATGCGTTCCCGGCGTTTTTCGGCCTCCTGGATAAAAATATTCACCATGCGGGGAACCAGTTCCGGTGGCGTGTCCCGCGCCATCTGCTCCAGGACCGATGCATCCAGCAGGGGAACAGCGGTCAATACTGAACCCGAATCCGACTCCGAATTCGGCAAGGTGACTGGGTTGACCTGGGTTACCACAGTCTCAGATCGAGCCAGGAAGCCATGGACAGTTTCCAGAAGCAGATCCGGTTGCACAGGCTTGGTCAAATAATCCTGTGCCCCGATGGCCATGCACGCCTCACGCACCCCTGGAAACGTATTGGCCGTCAGGATGACGATGGGGATGACATTCCATGGATCGGCAAGTTGCCGAATCTGGCGGATGGCTGTCCAGCCATCCATGACCGGCATGCTCAAATCCATGAGGATCAGGTCGTAAACTGCACGGCTCAAGGCATCCAAACAAGCCAGACCATTGTCCGCCACATCCACCGCCAAGCCTGCCTGGGTCAACTGTTCTGCCACAATCATCTGAATGGTTGGACTGTCTTCCACCAACAAAATCCGTTTGCCGACGGGGAGTGCCGTGGCAACGGCCATGCGACCCATGACCGACGGCTGCAACTCCCGGCTCATGCGATTGAAGACCTGATTAGTCTCTTCCAGATCTACATTTTTTTGTTCCTGGATCTTCTCGCCATACCTCTCCTGCACGATGGCCTGCAATCCCGTCTGAAGATCCCGCAACCGCCGCAATACCCGTCCGCTCCACCACCAAGCCAAGACAACGCAGAACAACAGTCCCATGCCAGCCAGACACCAAATTGTGGCCCTCGCCGCCGGTTCCACGAGCGGTAGTGTGTATATCGCCAAGCTTCCCAGGATAATCGCCTGCAACAGCGTGACGGCAGAAGTAAATTTAAATTGCCAAAACATGTCGATAACCCATCCAGATACGGTATTCCGAAGCTGTTCATGGAATCGAATGTACCCTCCATCGTTCCATGCCATTCCAACCAGATAATCCGCTCATGATACCATTTTCATGGTCGTCTTGATATTTTTGTTTGTAAACATCAAAAAATAATTGTATACATACTCTTGTAAATATTGATAAAATCGGTTACAAGGTTGTTGCAAGATGTTATCGTCCCACTGAGAATGCATTCAAAACCATTATCTATACCATCCATAAAAATTTTTTCAACCAAACCGACACTCATTGGCAACCCGATCCTGGTTTCAACAGACAATGGAAGCAAAAATTTCACTCCAGAGATATCTTGTTGCAACGCTGGTCCCGGCGCTTCTCGTGCTGGTTTCTATTTATCGAATCATTTCAAATTTCAATCAAGAAATCCATTTTGCAAAGGCAGAAATTTCCGGTTTGGAAAACATTATTGAATTGCATGATTATGTAACAATCTTACAGAAAATTCGCGGATTTGCCCAGATCCACATCCAGGAAATGAGTCAAGATTCAAAAGACAGCATAAACATCCCCTGGTCTTTATTGAATGAGAAATTAAAACACAACGATAAAACCTTGCCGCAAGAGTTTTTGGAACTGACACAGACCATCAAACGTGATTTCAATCCGAATGGATATAACACATCAATCCCGAGACTTCTTTTTGACATCCATACTCAGTTGATCAATCGGATTCATGATATTATCCGGAATCTGGCATTCCAGTCACACCTGTCGAACGATTCGGATGCGAACATTTACAATATAAAAGAATTATTATTGATATACTATCCAGATCTGGGAGAATCCATAGGGCGTCTGCGTGCCGTGGTCAGTGCCATTCTGGCATCCGGGGAGGTGAGTCATCTGGACCGGGTACGGTTTGGAGAAGTGCTGGGTAACGTCAACCGCAGTCTGGAAAGAATCCGGGGAATCCACCGTTTTTTCCAGAGTCAATCCGGTTCCGAACACGCAGTCCTGAGCTGTTTTGCCAAGAATATGGAACCCAACCTGATGGGGGTACTTAATTTCAGCAATACCCTTTTATCTGATCAGATGGTCAATACGGATCCCAGATTTTTTTTCTCGGTTGCCACAAAGGTCATAGAACAAAATGTGACCTGTCAGCATCAATTACACGATCAATTACGTACAACGTTTGCCATCAGGCTTGAACAGATCCGCTTTCATCGCGACTTTGTCCTGGGTGTTGCCCTGGTGCTGGTATTGTTCATGTTCGGCTTTATTACAGATTTTTATCGACGCAATCGCCGGGCCATCGTTGATCTGGCCGAGAGTCGGGAAGAAATTGTCCGAGTCCTGGAAGTTGTCAGGAACCATCGTGATAAGCTTGCTTATGAAAGGGATATTGTCGAAAGTACCCTTGAGAAAATCAATCAATCAACAACGTTTGATCATAAAGGGGCATCTTTTCTTTCTGCCCCATTGGAGAGAATATCCGGTGATTTTCTGCTTTCCGCCACCCGTCCGGATGGCGTCCGGCATTACATGCTGGGTGATTTTACGGGACATGGACTTCCTTCGGCTTTAGGCAGTCCCATGGTTTCCGACATATTTTACACCATGACCCGCAAAAATTTTGACCCTCTTGCCATTATGACCGAAATCAACACCAAAATGCTCATCAAACTGCCCCGGCAACTGTACCTGGCCGTTGCTTTTCTGGCACATGATCCAACCCGGAAACAGCTCCTGATCTGGAATTGCGGAATTCCGGAACTGTTGCATTTTCGTCAGAACACATGTTTCCAGGCCTATCCTTCTCGACACGTTCCCTTGGGAATCCTTGCCGAACATGAACTTGAAAGCGTCATGCAGCGGGTGGATGTTCTGGAGAGGGATCGGGTCTACGCATTCTCCGATGGATTTGTCGAGGCACAAAACCGGGATGGAGTCATGTTTGGTGTCAGCAACCTGCAAAAGACACTTGGCTACATTATCAAGGAAAATCAACCTCTTTCGGTCATCATGGAGCAGGTCCAACATCATCAGACCGGGCCTCGGAACGACGATCTGACCTTGTTGGAACTGGTATTTTGACTTTTCGTGTCGAAGCTTCGGCGAGAAGAAAAAAAGCCGGTTATGGGGAAGTAACCTGGTCGGTACAGGTTGAAAGCCAATGTCTGATTATGGGGGCGTATTCTGGTCGGTACCGGTTGAAAGCCAATGTCGGAGAATTCTGCGCAGATCCTCGCCCCGGATGGGCTTTGCCAGGTAATCATCCATGCCAGAATCCAGGCACTTTTCCCGGTCACCCTGCATGGCATTGGCCGTGAGGGCAATGACAGGTATCCTCCGTCCATGATTTTGTTTCAGTTCGTCTTCTCTGAATTTTTTGCAGGCTGTGTAGCCATCCATGTTGGGCATCTGACAATCCATGAGAACCAGGTCATAGCGGGTGGTAGTCAATTTGTCCAACGCCTCGATACCATCGTGGGCATCGTCAATCAGAAAACCGTGGCGCTTTAAAATGCCCCGCACGACCGTCCGGTTCACGGAATCATCATCCACCAGCAATAACCGAACATTGGGTGGAAAATTGTATGGACTGATTTCCGGGAGACTTTTGTCCGAGACATGGGAAACAGCGGGGATCCCGAAAGGAAGATCCACCGTGAAAAGTGAGCCGACGTTGACCTGACTGTCAACATGAAGATATCCCCCCATCAGCTTGACCAGACGCTTGGTAATGATCAAGCCAAGACCAGTGCCCCCGAATTGTCTGGTCGTGGAGCTGTCTCCCTGGGAAAATACCTTGAACAGTTTGGAAAACTGAGCGGGGTGAATCCCAATACCGGTATCCCGAACCCGGCAACAAATCCAGATGACATCCTTGGCCTGGCGCGTGGATTCCACTTCCAGCGTCACCATACCCTCCGTTGGGGTAAATTTGATGGCATTGGAAAGAAGATTGGTCAATATTTGCCGCAGGCGCAGGGAGTCCCCCACAAGCACGGTTGGTGTCGCGGGATCCAACCTGACATCCAGCAGAATATTCTTCTTTTGTGCAAATCCCTGAAAAATATCCATCAGATTATTCATGATCTCCTGTAAATCAAACCGGGCATTTTCCAGAACCAGTTTGCCAGCCTCGATTTTGGAAAAATCCAGGATATCGTTGATGATGTTCAGGAGATTGTTGGCTGAATGGTGGATGGACTCGACATGCGCACGATCCTCAGCACGCAATTGACCCTCCCGAAGAAGTTCCGTCATGCCCAGAATACCGTTCATGGGCGTGCGGATTTCGTGACTCATGGTGGCCAGAAATTCACTTTTGGCCCGATTGGCATTGTCGGCCATCTGTTTGGCCTGTTGCCAGGCATCTTCACTTTTTTTCCGGTCGGAAATATCCATGGCGACATGCAGACGCGCCTGTCTGCCGTCGTTCCACGGAATGGTGATCCCATTGATGTGAAACCATTTTCCTGGCAGGTTCAGATTGGATTCCCACTGCAAAATGCTGGTTGGGTTACCCTGGGCATCCAACCATTGACCATTCCGGCAAACAGGGCAGGGAGCATCCCTGCTTTCATGAAACACTGCCCAGCAGGTCTGTCCATTCTGCCCTTCGAAGTGTTCTCGGCCATACCTGTTCATGAACAGAATTTCGTAACTGGTCTGATCGGCGACAAAGATCAGGGCCTGAATACTGTCCAAAACAGTCCGGAAGCGTTCATTGGCTTCCTGGAGTTCCTGTTGCTGTTTGCGGAGGGTGTTTTCTGCCCTGGACCTGCGAATCAACAGGTTCAGACGATTGCGCAGAATGGGCCAGTGGATGGGTTTGGTCACAAATTCTTCGACCCCTGCTTGAAAAGCCGCATCGATCAGGTCCACTTCCAGGGCAACGCCCGTGATCATGACGACCGGAATTTGCCGCCCTGCAGGGGTAGCCTTGATTTGTGAGCAAACCGTGACGCCATCCATGACAGGCATCATGGCATCCAGGAGGATGATGTCGGGCCGCGACGATTGTTGAAAAGCCGATAATGCCTCCCCCCCATCCATGGCCTGAATGACGACATAGCCGATATGGCGCAAGGATTCGGAAAGCCATTGCATCATGAACGGATCATCTTCGGCCAACAGAACCAAAGGCCGGTGTTCCATGGTATCAGGTGGGAGGGATGTGTGATGCAATGTGGTTTCTTTCTATTTGACGATTGTCCTGGCCTATAATAGGCCGATACATGGCTTTGAACGCAACCACAAAGTTGACTCAGGCCCATGGCACCCTTTTCAGGGATCCTGACGGAAATAAATATAATTTCCAGATAGTTTTAACAATACCTTGCAACAACGAGTTTTACGCCTGGGGCGAATGACTCAGAGGCTGTCTAATAACTTGTTAATTTCAAAAAACGAATGAAAAACCGGCATCGCATCCTTGCCCGTGCAGGACTACGAGGAACGTTTTTGGGTTACCGTGCAGCCCTGACTTGACGTGGAAGGTGCAGAGGAAACCGGTGCAGAAGAGGTCGAAGATGTCTCCGTGGCCAGCCGGCCCAATTCAGGAATATTCAATAAAAACGCTACATTGCCATCGGGAAGAAATGCCGTTCCGGAGAGAATGGTCAAGTGGGAAAAAAGGCGCAGCATGGGTTTGACCACCAGATTGATCGGATCGGCAATTTTTTCGACGGCCAGGGCAAACTCCCCTTCCTCGGTATGCAACAACACCACATGGCAGACATTACGGGCGTTCAGGGCAGTTGTTTTTGAAACAGCCGGCGACACAGGGGATTGGCCGTGCAGAAGTTGATCCAGGGGCAACAAGGGAAGGAGACGATCCCGAATTCGAACCATGTATCCGTGCAGCTTGCTTTCAATGTTGCGTCGCACGTCGTCGCCAAAAAATGAAAGCAATTCCAGAATATTGGCCTGGGGAACGGCGTATTGTTCCTCTCCGCTGGAGAGCAACAGCGACGGAACGATGGCCATGGTTTGCGGAATCCGGAATCGAAACCGGGTGCCCTTGCCGAGATGGCTGGAAATGGCCATGGTACCACCCAGTTTGGTGATGGCATTTTTGACCACATCCAGGCCGGTACCTCGACCGGAAATTTTGCTTACCTGTGTCGCTGTGGAAAAACCGGGTTCGAAAATAATCTGGAACACTTCTTCATTGGACAGTAGCGTGGCGTCCTGAAGATTAAGCAAACCCTGTTCAACGGCCTTGGTACGAATTTTTTCCACATCCAGGCCCCGACCATCGTCGGCGATTTCGATAAAAATCTGTCCATGTTTTTGTTCGGCCAGGAGCTGGACACGCCCCACGATGGCTTTCCCGGCAAGTTCCCGGTCACGCAAATGCTCGATGCCGTGATCCACCGCATTGCGCAACAAATGCCCCATGCACTCCTTAAGGGCCAAAAGGACATTTCTGTCCATTTCGGTCTCCTCACCTTGAATATCCAGGATCACCTTTTTGCCGGTTTCCATGGCAAGGTCGCGGACCAGGCGATGGTAGGGTTCCCAGATGGTGCCAATGGGTTGCAGGCGATATTTGAGTACCTCTTCCTGGAGTTGATGGATCCGGTTTTCCATCCCCTCCAAAGCCTTGCCGGTCGCTGTTGTCTGATGCAGAAAGGCATACCGCAACTGATTGAAGGTCGAGCCCAGTTCTCCCACCATGTTCATCAGGGCGTCGAGTTTTTCGATGGACAGGCGAACGGTTTGCAGACTGGGAGCGTGGGCACTCTCCCGGGCAGGATCTTCGGAGGGATGCTGGGGATCCGGATTGCCGCCATCCCTGGGGTGACCCGGGGCATCGCCGGGGCCACATCCCAGTGTGAGTCTTTCCAGGATTTTGATCTGGCTGGAAAAATCCGGATTTCCTTCACTGCCGCATTTTTCAATCACAGCCAATGTGCGGCGGACGGAGTCCAAAATTCCGAGAAGGGCGTTGCAGGTTTCCTGATGGGCGACAATTTTATTTTCGCGTAAGAGATCAAGCAGATTTTCGGCAGCGTGGGTGAGTTCTTCCAGGCGGGTAAACTCCATCATCCGGCAGTTTCCCTTGACCGTATGCATATCACGAAACACGGTATTCAGGAGTTCAACATTGCCGGGATCCATTTCCAGATCAAGAACATCCTGTTCAATTCTGGCCAGGGCTTCCCGGTTTTCAGAAAGAAACTCTGCCAACAAGGCTTTCATGGTCTCTTCATCAAACATGGACGCTACACACCCTGTGGATCATTGGTGATCGGAAACAAAAGGGGGATTACCGACGATGCTTCCATTCACCGGTGGTCGGGAACAGGAACCATACACATGTCGGGCATTCCCTGTCTGCCGTATTCCCTGATGAAGGCCAGTTCAATGCGATTTCGTCCACCTTCTTTTGCAAGATAGAGTGCCCTGTCCGCCATTTCGATCAGCATATCCGGCATTTGATCCGCATGGGGAACCAGGGTGGCAACACCGATACTCATGGTCACATGCTCGGCCACTTTGGAGTGGTGATGGGGAACGGCCAACTCCCTGACGGCATTGAGCAGACGGTTGGCAACCCCCAGGGCACCCGGACCGTCGGTATCCGGCAGGACACAGGAAAATTCCTCACCCCCATAGCGGGCCACGAGATCCACCGAACGATTCATGGATCTTTTCAGGGCATGCCCCACACGCCGCAAGCATTCATCTCCGGCGGCATGGCCGTAATGATCGTTGTAGGGTTTGAAAAAGTCGATATCCATCAGGGTCAGGGAAATGGATGTCTGCTTGCGTTTGGCCCGGGACCATTCAAACTCTAAAAATTCATTGAAGCGCCTGCGGTTGGCAATACCGGTCAATCCATCTTCCTTGGCCAATATTTCCAGGAGATCACGGCTCCTTTTCAGTTCGATATGGGTACGCACCCGGGCCAACACCACGGCAGGACAGAATGGTTTGGTGATATAATCCACGGCACCTGTTTGAAAACCTGCTGTTTCCTCATCTGCATCGTTCAGAGCCGTGATAAAGATGACGGGCAGATTTCGGGTACGGAATCCTTCTTTGATCTTGCGACACACTTCATAACCGTCGATACCTGGCATCAAAATATCCAGCAGGACCAGATCCGGCAATTGTTTGCCTTCGAGTCTTTTCAACGCCTGCTCGCCGCTTTTGGCAACGATAATGGTGTATTCTTCCCTTAAAAGATTCAACAGTACATCTATATTGAAACTTTCATCGTCAACAATCAGAATGACGGGTTTTTCATGCATTGCGTGACGCCCCTTGAAAATTGAAAAAAGTACAAAACATGAAAAAACTAGAACGAAACGCCCAAATTCCGGGCCAACTTTACCAAAACATCCCTGGCAACATCAAATTCATAGTCAGCCATGCAGGATTCCATGATCGTCAACTCCTGGGAATTTGTCATGGACAAACTCTTTTTCAACTGTTCCAGAATGTTTGCAGCATCGGCGTCACCACGGTCCAGGAGAGATGCCAACTGGTGACAAAGAAGTGAAACATGATCCCGGGTATTCTGGTCAAGTTTTTCGGAACACGCATCAATTCCTTCGTTGGATGACTCATGGGACAAGAGACTTGCATGGCGAGGAACCTCCAGGTCGGCCAACGTCTGGATGACACTCTGCAAAGCTTGTTGAAACGGATCCAACAGGGCTTCGGCATCGGCCATGTTGGCATTTTTCAAGGCGGCATCGAGATTCCGAGTAATTTCATATAAATCCTGGGAACCCAGGGTACCAACAACGCCTTTGAGGGTGTGAACCAGGCGCTGGGTATCTTTCAGATTCTTTGAGGCAAAACCGGCGCGTATCTTTTCAGCCGCATCCCGATAAGAATGCCGAAAATCCTGCAAAAGTTTATGATAGAGCTGCTGATTTCCCCCCAGACGTTGCAGCCCGGCATGCAAATCAAAACCGGGAATACTTGCCGGTAGCCATACAGAGTCCGGCACCAAGGTTGCCGGGCAGGATTCGTTGGCTGGCAACGACGTTGATTTTGGCGTTGTTGCTGCTGATGATATTATTGTTGGCGTAGATGATGTTGTTGGTGACGTTGATGTCGCTGGCTCTGCCGCAGAAAAATCCCGAGGTTTGATCCACCGGAACAAGGTATTATAAAGGTGACGAGGATCTATGGGTTTGCTGATATGTTCATTCATGCCGACCGCAAGGCATTTTTCCCGGTCACTGGCCATGGCATTGGCTGTCATGGCGATAATGGGCAATGCAGTCCAAGCGGGATTGTTGCGAATTCTGCGTGTGGCCTCGTAACCATCCATTTCAGGCATTTGAATGTCCATAAACACGAGATCGAACGACTCTTCCGCCAGGGCCGCGAGACTTTGGAAACCGTTCTGGGCAATCCGCACCTGAAAACCGGCCTTGTCGAGAAGCTCACGGGCAACCTGCTGGTTGATTTCGTTATCTTCCACCAGCAGGACTTTGGCACCCCGCAGATGAGACAATTGCTGCATGGTTTGGTGATCGTTTTGTCGGGCAGAGAGGAGATTGTTCGAGCGATGTTCCTCCTCGCCCAAGGCGGACAGAATGGTATCGAACAGCAGGGAAAGGCTGACCGGTTTGATCAAAACGGAACTGAGTCCCACACCTTTGGCAGCGTGCAGGACCTCTTCCCGGCCATAGGCCGTCACCATGATGACTTTTGGCATTTTCTGCTCAGGAAAGAGACGGCTGATTTCTTCCGTGGTGCGTATGCCATCCATTTCCGGCATTTTCCAGTCGATGAAGACCATATCGAAAGGATCATTGACCCTGGCCTTCTCCAGTTCGACGAGGGCTTCCACACCGGAAGCCACCGGTGTGACCTTGAAGGAAAAAGACTCCAGGGCATGTTGCAGGATTTCGCGTGACGCGGCATTGTCATCGGCCAGCAGGACTCGCAAACCGACATATTTATCGTTCGGTAACCGGAAGCGGCGACGCTCCCTGTTGGCGCGTCCGAAACAGGCCGTAAAATGGAAGGTACTTCCCTGTCCGACAATACTCTCTACCCAGATACGCCCTCCCATCCTGTCAACCAGATGCCGACAAATGGAAAGACCCAGACCCGTGCCACCATATTTTCTGGTCGTTGAACTGTCGGCCTGGGTGAAAGGCTGAAAGAGACCGGATATGTGTTCAGGCGTCATGCCAATGCCGGTATCTCTGACACTGAAATGGATGGTGATCGACTCCTCAGTCAGCGTCTCCAATTCAACGGCCAGAATCACTTCACCCTGCCGGGTGAATTTGACGGCATTGTTGGCAAGGTTGACCAGCACCTGCCCCAGACGGAGGGGATCCCCCACCAGTCCCAGGGGCAGGTTTTTCGCAACATGGAAACAAAATTCAAGGCCTTTTTCATCGGTCTTGATGGTTACCAGATTGGAAACATTGTGCAGGACTTCATCCAGATGAAACGGCACCTGTTCCATCTTCAACATACCCGCTTCAATCTTGGAAAAATCCAGGATATCATTGATAATCCCAAGCAGGGATTGAGCTGAAGATTGAATCTTGTTCAGATAATCGAGTTGGCGAGGATTCAATTCGGTTTGCAACGCCAGATGGGCCATGCCGATGATGGCATTCATTGGGGTCCGGATTTCATGGCTCATGTTGGCCAGAAAATCTCCCTTGGCCTGACTGGCACTTTGGGCCATTTCCTTGGCCAGCCGCAGTTCTTCCGTCTGCTCACGCAGAATCTGTTCGCGAGAAACGGTATCTGTGATGTCCTGGATTTGGATAAAGCAGCAGAATGTCCGATCCGCAGCACGAACTCCATTGATCAGGACCAGTTGACTCATCCGCTCATCCACGTTTCGATTCGCAGCCGGCGGAAAGATCGGGAAGGGTCGATGGGTCAGTTTATGCGAAAGCGTGGTGGGCAGTCCCTGCGAAAGGGCATTCTGAATCCCCCGCATGATGCGGCTGTGCGCCAACTCCGGAAAAACATCCGTGAATTCACGCCCGACCACGCCAGCTTCAGCAAGCCGGGAAGCCCTCTCCATCCAGCGATTCCAGAAAACAATCCTGGATTGCTGGTCGAGAATGATCACCCCCTGGGAACTTTTTCCAAGTATCTTGCGAAAGAGATCAGCATCCAGAGTATCATTCATGAAAAAACAACCAGACATTTTTAATTTTCTGAGACATCATTCGACGACAAATCAAAACTGGGACAATATTCTTTCCAACTCCCTCTTTAACATTTTCATATCCTCATGGCTGAAAAGCATGATGATATATCCATGCAGAGAATTTTTTATTCTGTCATCGTCTTCATTGGTCTTGAAATCCATCATCAGAAAAAAAACCTGCTCATCCTGGACACTCCTGTCATTCATGCCTTCATCGACCATTCTATGTGTAGAAAGATCGAGGAGCGCCCGACATTCGGCCTTGAAGAGTTCGGCGGGATCGAATTCAAAGTCCAGGTTGATCATCTGGGTAAAACTGGACAAAAACGAATTGAGAATGACGTTGCCGACATCAAGGAGGGTTTCCTGTTCCAACTCGGTCAAGGTTTCCAGGGGGGTGTTTTCACCCAAAAGAGTACGCACGAGTTCCAAACCCTCCGCTCCCGGAAAAACGAGCAGGGCCGTTCCAGACAACTCTCCGGAAAAATTTTGCCGGATGGCCACCAGACGATCCCCTTCGTGATGGTCGATCAAATGCACGGCATCTTCCAATGAAACCACGTTCAGTTGCGGCAGGGAGAGGAGAATTTCATGATCGACCATTTGACTCAGCGAGTCGGCGGCCATGCCCAGCCCAATGTTCAAGAACTCTTTCAGGGCATCCTGTTCAAGTTCGGTCAGTTCCATGTTTTGTTCCCGATGGCATGTCATTCATTCACATTGGACACCATCCAACCATCATCACCAACCCTGATTTTAAAATCATTTCTGAACATCATCCATTGGTTGCGGACAATCTGCCCCCCCCCTTTCCGGATCCTCATGGTGCTGCTGCTCTGGAGAACCCCTTTCCGGGTCCTCATGGTGCTGCTCTGGAGAATCTCTTTCCGGATCCTCATGGTACCGCTGCTCTGGAGAACCCCTTTCCGGATCCTCATGGTGCTGCTCTGGGGAATCTCTTTCCGGATCCTCATGGTACCGCTGCTCTGGGGAACCCCTTTCCGGATCCTCATGGTAATGCTCTGCTTGATCGCCTTCTGGACTCTCACCTGTTTCATGGCGAGGAAACAATTTTTCTCCCAAGCCACGTCCAGAGCGACGGCGACGGCGGCGGCGACGCGGTTTTTGTGGTGTGGCGGAGGGTGTATCACCTTCCGGTTCGACGGGATGTTCATCACTCTTTGCAGCAGGATCGCCGGTGAGCCGATAGAGACCCGGTACCCCCGTACCTTCGGTTCCTTCCGGAACCGAGGTGACCGAGGTGGTCTGGAGAGAGGATTCTGCATCGGGTGCCACCGGGGAGACGGCAGCGCCATTGGCTGCTGAAGTGGTTTTACGGCGTCGGCGACGGCGGCGCCTTTTTTTATCACCGCTTTTTTCCCCATTGGCCTGTTCGGATGGGGCAGCATTGCCGGAACGGGCTGTCTCTCTGGAAGTGCGACTGCCACCCCGGGCGGGGAACTCCCCATCACCGGGTCCTTCGTCCTCATCATCCTCATCGTCTTCATCCCGGATGAACTCCTCATCGTCTTCATCGAGGCTGTCATCCCCGTCATCATCGTCTGGTTCGGACTTGGCCTGTTCCGCAGCTTTCTCTTTGGCAGCCGCCTGGATGATTTCGTTTTCTCCGCCCTGGCGTTCGACCGTTTCCTTCCGAAAATTGGGTGTCTGGATCCCTTGATCCGAAAGGATCACGATGGTGAGGTGGTGGGTCTCTTCCAGGGAGATGATCTGGGCGCGTTTGTGATTGAACAGATAATTGGCCACATCCGGAGGAACATGGTAGGTCAATCTTTGGAAACGATTGGTGGCGGCCTCTTCCACGATCAACCGCAGCACATGAATGGCCATTGACTCCACGGAACGAATGGTACCCAACCCCTCACAGCGGGGGCAAAGCGTCCGGTTGGACTCGCTGAAGGCAGGTTTCAGGCGTTGCCGGGAGAGTTCCAGCAGACCGAACTGGGAAATGCGGCCAATCTGGCTTTTGGCCCGATCCAGTTTGAAGGCATCCTTGATGCGCTTTTCCACTTCGGTATTGTGTTTTTTATCCTCCATATCGATGAAATCGATGACGATCAAGCCGCCCAGATCCCGCAGACGGAGCTGGCGGGCGATTTCGTCGGCGGCCTGGAGGTTGGTCTTGAACGCAGTGGACTCCACATCTTTTTCCCGGGTAGCCCGTCCGGAGTTGATGTCGATGGAGACCAGGGCTTCGGTCGCTTCGATCACCAGATAGCCACCGGCTTTCAGAGGGATGACGCGCTCGTGCATCATCTCGATCTGATTTTCCACCTGAAACTGGGCAAAAATGGGTTTGTTTTCCCGATAGGGCTGCACCACCTTGACATAGCGGGGCATGAGCAACCGCATGAAATCCTTGCCCCGGCGATAGGCTTCCTGGCCGTGGATCAGGATTTCGGTCATGTCGGTGGTATAGAGATCCCGGATGGTGCGCAGGATCAGGTCCCCCTCTTCGTGGATGAGGCAGGGGGGTTTGGCCTGGGCGGATTTTTCCTGAATGCGCTTCCAGAGGCGGAGCAGATAATTCATATCCCGGGTGATTTCCCGCTTGGTGCGGCCCAACCCGGCGGTGCGGATGATCAGGCTGACGTCCGTGGGAACTTCCAGACTGCCCATCAGCTCCTTGAGGTGTTTGCGTTCCTGGGGATCGACGATTTTGCGGGAGATGCCACCACCGCCGCCGGAATTATCCGGCAGCAGGACCGTGTAACGTCCGGCCAGAGAGAGGTTGGTGGTGAGAGATGCCCCTTTGTTGCCACGGGCTTCCTTGACCACCTGGAGCAGCAGGGATTGCCCCCGGGTGAGTATTTTCTGGATCGGCAGGATGCGGCGGCGATTGGCGGCCCGGCGGACCCGGGTAGGAACTTCTTCATCGGTTTCGTCGCCGTTTTCGTGTTCCTCCCCTTCATCGAGGAGTTCTGCCGGATCGACATCCTTCTCTTTATCCTTGTCCTTGTCCTTGTCCTTGTCCCTGGCTTTCTCGGGCTTTTCCTTCCCTTCCGGGGGAGGATAATATTTGGGATGAATGTCGTTGACCGACAAAAAGCCCTGGCGTCCGCCATTGAAATCCACGAAAGCCGCTTGCAGGGCTGGTTCCACCCGGGTCACGCGCCCGAGGTAGATATTGCCCTTGATTTGTTCCTTGGTTGAGGTTTCGATGTCCAGGTCGATGAGACGCTGATCCTGGACGATACCCACGCGGATTTCTTCCGGATGGGTTGCATCCACCAGCATGCGCTTGTTCATTGAAGTATTCTGCTCCCCAGTGCAATCTGTTTGGCATCTCCGCCGCCCACTTGGGATCCCCCGGATGCCCCAGGACGGTGAGACGAAAATGCATGTTATTGATTCCCATGACAAAAAAATGTTCTTTTCAAAATATCAACCAGCACCAACCCGCTCATTGTAAAGACTGCCAAACCATCTGTCGACCACACACATGGTCTCCACCTTACAATCTTTTGGCAAAGGAAGCAAATTTGACTGATCATGACGGCCTGGTTCGTTTCCCGGTTCGCCACCGGGTGGTGGAAGCGGATGCCGTGGGGATGCGGCTTGATCGCTTTTTGCAAAAAGAAATTCCTTCTCTGCCCATGTCGGCTTTGCACCGTTTGTTGCGGACTGGGCAGGTGCGGGTTGACGGGGGAAGGGTGCGGGGCGGGGAGCGGTTGCTTCTGGGCCAGAAGGTCCGGATTCCTCCGGTTCACCTGTCGGTTCAGGATCCTGCCACAGAGACACCTGCAACAAACCGGCCCTCCGACGCCTGGTCGGCGGCCCTGGTTGACCGTATCTGTTACCGGGATTCCCATCTGCTGATTGTCGATAAACCCGCCGGCGTGCCGGTCCATGGCGGCAGTGGTCAACCGTGGGGTCTTGTGGATGGGATTCGACGCTGTATGGAGATGCGCGGCGAACCGATACCCGAACTGTGTCATCGTCTTGACAAGGATACATCAGGATGTTTGATGTTTGGTCTGGATCTGCCCACCATGCGGGCCATGGCCCAGGCTTTTCGCCAGGGCGAGGTGGAAAAGCGTTATCTGCTCCTCGTGCGTGGGACGCCTTCACCCCATGAAGGCGAGATTGCCATTCCCCTGGTGCGGGGCACGGTGCGCTCCGGCGAGCGGATGGTGGCCAGCGGCCCGGACGGCAAACCGGCCCTGACCTGGTACCGCACCCTTGACCATTTCGGAACGGCATCCCTGGTGGAGGCCAGGCCCGATACCGGACGCACCCATCAAATCCGGGTCCATTTTCAGTTGTGGGGGCACCCCATTGCCGGCGATCCCAAATATGGCGAACGGGAATTCAACCGGCACATGCGCAAGGCAGGCTTGAAACGCCTGTTCTTGCATGCGGCCCAATTGAATTTCGTCCATCCGCACAGCGGTGAACCGATCATGGTGCAGGCACCCCTGGAAAAGGCATTGCACCACCTTCTGGAGCGGCTGCAAGCCGGGGTTTGAAAATTAAAAATACACGAAACGAATAAGCCCCTTCCTGCGCCAAAGAAGGCACAGGAAGGAGCGGTTCTGGGGTTTTCTCTTTGCGGGTGGGCGTGGACGGAAACTCTGTCTGAAACAAATTTTCAGCTCATACCGGCCACGATGGCCCGGCGCAGTTTTTTTCGGAGCCGCCGGACGGCCTCAGCCTTTTTCCTGCGCCGTCTTTCGGAGGGCTTTTCAAAAAATTTCCGTTTTTTCATTTCCCGGAACATGCCTTCCCGGTTCATTTTTTTCTTCAGGACCCGAATGGCCTGATCGACATTATTGTCGTATACCTCAACCCTCACGAAAATCCTCTCCTTCCGGTTGCAAGCACAATGGGCAGGTTCATGAATCTGAACCAAAACCCGGCCAGTCTAGTTGAATTTTCAGGAAGATTCAAGGTTTTTTTTGTTCCGGGCCATTTCCGGTTATTTTTCTGGCAGGCGTTTCGCAAGATTTTTTTGAATAAAATCCGCCGTCAAACGATGCCCGGCACCGTTCCAGTGGATGTCTCCCTTGAGAAAATGTTGCTCCACGAAGGCCAGGGTTTCGGTCTCGGGTCGCGTTTTGATGAACACCGGAAAAAGATTCAGCAGGTCAATACCGCGTTTTTCACACCAGGCTTGCCAATAGCGCACATAAAAAGAATCCATCTCCCCCCGAAATATTTGATCGGGCCAGGGATAGATGCCTACTGTCAGGCGAATATTATTTTTATTCAACAGATCGAGCAGGCGATCCATGAACAGGCCCATTTTTTCCAGGCCGGGGGGACCGAACGTGGATCCGTCATATGTCCAGGAACTCCCTTTTTGATCACGCCGCCCGGTATAAGCGGATGTTTTTTCCTCAAAGGAAAAATGCATGCCAAACCGGCGCATTTCCAACAGGTAACGGAGATATTCAAGAAAAAACAGATTGTCCCAGATCCATTTGACCCGCCAGGATTTTTCGGCCCGGACCCGATCCCGGCGACCATAGGGATCATCCAGATTGTACAGAACGCGATTGTTGGTTTCATCGAGGGTGTATTTCAATTGTTCGTCCAGGGCGTCGGAAAGATCGAGCATGACGATCAATTCATTGAAACGCAAACCGGCATTGTTCAACAAATACCGGATTTTCTGGTAGTAGAGGGTCGGCGAATAGGATCCGACTCCGGCATTGAGGACATCAATGCCCTGGGGACGCAACCAGGAGTCGATCCGTCCGACGTAGGAGTCCGGATAGCTGAGACCGACGCCTTCCGTGAATGAATCCCCAATAAACACGATGCGATATCCATCGTGGACTCGTGGCACGACCCGGGAGGTGTTGTCTTTCATGCCCAGCGAATTGGTGACGATGCGAAAGCGACTGTCACCAAACTGGCTGATGCCGGCAATGTTGGGGGCCAGTCCATGATGAAACACCGGATCCGCCACCCGAAAATCCTGTTCCCCAAAAAATTTTCGAGTCAACTGGTCGTGCCACGAGTGCCCTTTGAACAGGCGATAGGAGAGTCCGGCAGCCAGATCAAGGGCCAGAAGCAGCATCACCACAACACCACCGAGAACCAGCCAGGAATGTCGTTCAAACCGATGCATTTCTGATTATTCTCCACTTAAATCAAAATTTTCTGCATTCGACACCATTCACCTCTTCGGTCGAGGTTCGCAAGACTTGTCTTCGATAAAATGTTCGGCCTGGAAATTGAATTCTTCTTGGAAAGAAAGATAATACTGAAGCTTCTGTCCCAAACCCCACCAGACCGTTATTCTCGATGGCTCCAGTGAGGGAAGCCTTGATCAAACAGTCCTGTTTGTCAAGGAAGTCGTCGGAGTGTATCGCCACCACAACAGCCGCAGGTTCCCTTCTCTAGAATGGAGCGGGAGGTTCAAATAATCTTCGGCAAAAAATGTTCCGTTGCACACAGAGGATCCTCCACTCCGGCCATGACAAATCCCCGACGGCGCGAGAGACAGGCTGGACATGTGCCGCAGGGTGGATGATGGTCTTTGCAGCAGGTGTGGGTATATTGCATGGCTGTCATGCATTCGGGAAAACGACTGCCAAACAGGATGGCACCTGCTTTGTCCATATGGATGAGGGGGGCGTGAATCTTGATCTTGCGTCCCAGCCCGGCCGAGATGGTTTTGGTCATCTGCCGGATAAACGCCATCTGACACTCTGGATAACCCGCAATACTTTCCCGACTGGCCCCGACAACCAGATGAGTATGCTTCATGATACCGGCCCTGTTTGCAGCCAGGGCAAAATACAAGAGATGGCGTCCCGGAATAAACATTTTTTCCTGACAGGGCGTTGCCAAGTTGTGACCCGTGTTTTTTTTGGCTTCCCCGGCTTTGGCGGTCAGGACAGGTTCGAACCCCTGAAGCAGGGTACCCATGGGAATGATTTCAAGGGGAATTTTGGCCATATCCGCAATTTTACAGGCACTTTCCAGTTGCAACGGGTGGTCGTGAGCATGGTTGAAGGTCAGGGCCGCAATCCTGGAAAAGCGATGCAAAGCCCAGAAAAGCGCAATGGTGCTGTTCTCCCCGCCGGACAACATGACCAGTGCCCTGCCGCTCCCGGCTTTGGGTCGTTTTCTCTCTTCAGCAGGCACTTCCTGCCACTCCACGGATTGCCGACGGGCGGATGACACTCCGAAAGTATGGGTGTTTTCAAGAGAACCTGCCACCATCGTTTTCCGCCCCCTTCCTCCCGCCATGATCCCTGCCGGACAGTCATTTTACAGCACATGTAATTGATTTATGTGTTCATCTTCCCAATGCCAAACATCACACGGACGGTCCGGAATGGCACAGGAAATCGTTCGTCCGGCTGTGAATATGCGTCCGGTTTACCATTCTCGCCATTCTGGACAACGTTTGTCAATAAACTTTTTGCGGCAGAGGTTGTTCTGGTGGTGTCATGCCCCTGTGCGGCAAATCTGGAGGAACAAAATGATCATGGCCAAAAGAATTTTTCCGACGATCCGGATCGTCTCCGTGGCCCATGGTCGCCAGGAAGCAGATGCGGATATCCAGATACATTTTGATACCATGGTCGCCATGCCGGAGAGTGTGATATGGTCTGTCACCAAGCGTGATGGGGTGCCGGATTTGAAATGTGATATGGTCTGTCACCAAGCGTGATAGGGTACCGGATTTGACGATCCGTTGTTCCGGATCAATAACGCTCATGGCCGGACATATGGAACGAATGGAAAGAGGCGCAGTCGATGATTCAGATCAAGACACCCGCAGAGATTGCGGCCATGCGAGCCACCTGCCGTCTGGCGGCTGCGACCCTGAACATGATTGCCGATCATGTGCGTCCGGATATCTCCACCGATGAACTCAACGATATTTGCCATGCCTATATCGTGCAGCACGGAGCCACGCCATCGCCACTGAACTATCGCGGTTTTCCAAAATCAATCTGTACCTCGATCAATCAGCAGGTATGTCATGGCATTCCGGGTGAGCGTCTCCTGAGGGAGGGTGATATTGTCAATGTGGATATCACCACCTGTCTGAACGGGTTTCATGGCGACACCAGCCGGACATTTCCAGTGGGACACGTCAGTACCAAGGCAGAAAAAATCATCCAGGTGGCACGGGCGTGCCTGGAGGTTGGCATCGGGGTTGTACGTCCCGGAGCGCATTTGGGTGACATCGGAGCCGCCATAGAAAGCCTGGCCAAATCACATCGCTGTTCCGTTGTGCGGGAATATTGCGGTCATGGCATTGGCAGGGCGTTTCATGAAGAACCCGCCGTCCTCCATTATGGAACCCGGGGCGAGGGACCCATCCTGAGAGAAGGCATGATTTTCACCATCGAACCCATGATCAACCTGGGCCGGGCAGCCATCAAACTCCTGCCCGATAAATGGACCGTGGTCACCAAGGATCACTCCCTCTCAGCCCAGTTTGAGCATACCGTCCTGGTCACCTCGGAAGGTGTGGAAATCCTGACCTTGGCAGATGAACCTGTGTAACTGCGTGCAGTTTTCTGCCTGCATTTTCTCAGGCACCCGTCTTTGTCACACCTTGTCCGAAAAAATATCGTCCAG
This sequence comes from Magnetococcales bacterium, assembly GCA_015228935.1. Lineage (NCBI taxonomy): Bacteria > Pseudomonadati > Pseudomonadota > Magnetococcia > Magnetococcales > Magnetococcales bacterium. Next base: position 39,666 of record JADGCO010000002.1, read on the forward strand.
GGATTGGGCATCAAAGATTCTAAGACTCCACACCTCCAAGGTTGAGACATCAGCCTTGACAACTTTTTCTCTGGCCCAGTCAGGTATCGTGCCAAAGCGACGTTGCAGGAGATGTGTCAGCATTGTGGCTCTGCTTTCCTGACGTTCTTGCACCAATCGATGATCCAACTTCAGCAGGGAAAAAAGTTCTTCGGTAGGTGTGGCATCTGCCATACATTCAAGCCACTCTTTGCCAAGTTGCGCAACCTGCTTTATCGTGATTCTTTCCATCTCTGGACTGTTCAATGAACCTTTCATCTGCAATCTCCATAAACCGACAGTAATCCGACTGAATTCCTCAGAAAGTCTGAACAACCCGGTACGTTTGATTGTTTCAAACGCTTTTTTACGCTCTTTCTGGCGACTTGCGAAACATTTTAACGCGGCATTATGAGCTTCATCTGCCAATTCGTTCAAAAGGATCAACCGAAGAACACCGCCCCAAAGTGGCTCGGTTTCATAAACGCCGTCTGGACCAACCGGCTTGAATACATATCTTTGGAGAAATTCCTGCCTGGGCGTTTTGGAACTGATCATGACACTGCGCAATTGACCTCTTTTCAATCGCGCAGTTTCCAGGTACAGGGTGTCGTACACCGTCAACCTGGACAGGGTATCCTCATTCAGGCTTTCGGTCATCTTCAATTCAGCCAGAATATGGTCTGCCTGGAGGTCTCTCAACCCGTCTGCCAGGCGCAAACGTTGCGCATCTGTCCAATCGCCACCTTGTTTTCGAATCAGGACCAGATCCGCCTTGGGTGGAGCCATGACGACCTGGACCTCTGAAAGCACCTCGATGCCGACTGGTTCCAGAAAGACTTTCAGCGTTTCGCCAGCCAGACAATGCCAGCAGATGGCTTCATTCCCATTATCCAGGATTTTATCCTTTCAGTCCAATGAAATCTGTCCGACAGGCACGCTGCAAAGTCAGGAAAAAAGCCGCGCCCACCCGCTGAACGTGATCCATATCTGGACCAGACCAACAGGAAAGATGACGATTGCGACAACCTGACCAGGGGCAGTTTATTCCGGCAACGTCTGCTCATACGACAAAATATGGGCCGGTTCCAACTCGGGAAGCATGCGCAGGGAGATCATTTCCTTGCCGGGTTGGCCGTTACGCATTTTATGGATCACTTCCCAGGGATTTTCCCGGGCGGCTGTTCCCAAATGTTCCGGTTCCTTGTCGGTGCCAAAATTGATTTTTTTGCCATCCATGCCGTGACAAAACGCACAGATGGTTTGATAAACCTGGATGCCCCGTTTTGGGTCTCCCCTGGCCTTGCCCTGGTCGTCAATAAACTTTGTCATGTCAATCTGTCCCTTGGCGACAAACAGACCCAGGGCATATGCAGCGTCGTCGGGAAACATTTCCGGGGTATAGCCGTGAGTTGGCTTTCTCAGCAGGGCCACCACATCGGCTGGATCCCGTCCTTGCCAGGCCTGTATGCCTCGAATCCCCGTGGCATGCTCGCCCTTGGCAAACCGGCCATCCTTGCCCAGATAATCCCAACCATGACACTCCTTGCACCGCCAAGTCACCATGCCCTTTTTGGTACCGGTTGCCGGATAGGCTGGATGGGTGGTTTTGGGCGGTTTGATGTTCAGGGTCACGCTCCAGTCGTCATACAGGCGGCCACCCAATGCCAACAAATATGGCTCGGTCAATTCGTCAGACCCTGCCCAGAGAGATTTCATGGCCAATCCGAATACAGCCCCCAACACCATACCCATGACGACGTGGTTTTTTTTCATGATATCCCCTTTCAAAATATCGGCTGCCACCATGCTGCCAACAAGCAAGCAATGCCAACTCGTTGTTTTTTAGTATCTATTCAGAACACTTGCAAAAAAAAGGATTTGATATAAAAAACTTTGTTGGGGCTCCGCCCCAAACCCCGCCAGGGGGAAGGGCAGAGCCGCTTCCCCCTGGACCCCCATCCCAGTTTTTCAAACGTTTTGAATGGGAAGGCTGAATAGCAGATCAACGATGCTATCCCGTCTTGTTTTCTTCCTCCGATTGTGTATCCAGAGTGTTGGCCAGGACGACCCGATTGCGTCCCAATTTTTTTGCCCGATACAATGCATTATCGGCGGCCTTGATCATGGATGGCACGTCCGGAAATTCACGGTTTGTCATGATGGACACCCCGATACTGACCGTGACCTGCAAGCCATCGATGACCATCTCCTCTATGGTTTTGCGCAGCCGTTCTGCCACCTGACAGAATCCCCGATCATTGGCTGTATTGGGTATGTTGGTCAGAATGACACAAAACTCCTCACCGCCATAACGACAGGGAAAATCGGATTTGCGGAAAAAGTTCAACATGCACCTGCCCACCATTTGCAAGACACGGTCGCCCATGTCATGCCCATGCTGGTCATTGAAGCGTTTGAAATGGTCAACGTCCAACAAGAGGTAGCTTAATGACAAGCCATAGCGCTGGGCACGATCAAACTCGACGGCCATCAGCTCTTCCATGCGCCGACGATTGAACAGACCGGTCAATTTGTCGGTATAGGACAAATGACGCAGTTTTTCTTCCAGCTTTTTTTCCTCTGTCACGTCGCGAATCAGGGCCGCAGAACCGATGACATCTCCCCCGGGAGAACAGATACGGGCGGCATGAATGCTCAACACGAGTTGATTATAAACCACGGTTTCGGGCATACCCGCTCCACCGCTAACGACCAATTGTTGCACATAGTCGGGATCATCCATGAAATGCAAAAATCCCCCCTGAACGATCTGCTCGGAGGTCTTGCCCAGAAATCGTTCCGCTGCCGGATTGACCAGGACAATATGTTCATGTTGATCGGTGACGATGATCCCTTCCCGGGCGCTGAGGATGATGGTGGAAAGCTTGTTGCGTTCGGCCTGAAAACCGGTATACGTGCGCAGCAACTGATCCACCATGATATTGAAATTTTTGGCCATGTCGCCCAACTCGTCATGGCTCACGACAGGCACCTGAAACGACAAATCTCCCGCTGCCACCCGACTCATGGCCCGCTCCACTTCCTGAATCGGTTTGATCACCGACCGGCGAATCAGGACAAACACGACCATCAACAAGAGAGTCAATGACGTGAGCAGAATCATTCCCGCCCGGCGTTGGGCATCGGCGATGGCCTCATCCACTTGGGCCAGAGAGGTGGTCATTTTGACGACACCACGAAGCGGTTGGTCCGGATCGTGGCATAAATGGCATTCACGTTCATTGACAATGGGAATCAGGATGGTTTGCAAAAGTTCGTTCTCTTCGCCGCGTTCCTCGTAGAAAACCTGCCGCTTTTCAGCCAAGGCACGCACCAGATTTGGATTGTTTTTGGACAGGATTTGATGCCGCTTTCCCCTTTCCTCTTGCAGGGGAAATATGTCCTTGCCACGTCGCCAATTGACATCCTCGATGGTTTCATTATCCAGAAAGGCCTGTCGGCCATCCAGGCGCATGATGCGAAAATCCACCATGCCCGGCACCTTGCGCAACTGTTCGGCATAGGACTGGGCAATGGAGGCAAAACCGGGAATCATGATGGCTTTCAGCCCGTTGACCACACCCTGGACCTGTTCGGTGCGGGCACGCTGATTTTGTCTCAAGATGTTTTTGCGCTCATGTTCCAGGTAGAAACTGGATATTCCCGTCAAAATGACCGCAGATACCAGACCAATGGCGAGCAGGATTTTGTGGCCGATTGTCAATCTGAGCCTCATGACATCACCATCCGAAATGACAGATGATGCGCACAGGGCAGCACACCATGTTTAATGGTCATTCTTTTCATTCACAATTCCCCCCGAAAATCTCTGAATACTGGCAAGCCCCGATTGTCATTTCCTCCACGACCCCATGTGGGGAAGCGACTTCGTTTTTCGGGATGTTAGGAAATTTTCAGCCTCAAGGGCAAGAAAATAAAATGATTATTAAAGAATTCAGGCTCTTTTTAATTCTTGACTTGCATCAATTTTTCTGACTCGGACCAGGGGGAAACCTCCCGACCGGCCCGCACCGTCTCCTGTCAGTCTGCCCGGCACATGTCTGAATACCATAATCTTCCCCATATCCCCTCTGCTGTTGCATCATGGGGCAGAGGCTCTTTTGCAACAACTTCCCTGTATTCATGGTCTTTATCCATGATCGGGTCGATCCACCTGTTTAGGTTTACATTTAAATTCAATATATTCAATCACTCATATGCAGCGCGGCAGCCAGCAGTTCCCGGGTATAGGCGTGTTCCGGATGGGCGAAAATTTTTTGGGTTGGCGCGTATTCGACGATGCGACCGCGCCACATCACGGCCACATCGTGGGACATGGCGCGAATGACTCGTAAATCATGGGAAATAAATAAATATGCCAGATTGTAATCGACCTGAAGACGCAATAATAATTTTAATATCTGGGCCTGGACCGAAAGATCAAGGGCACTGGTGGGTTCGTCCAGAACCAGCAGATCCGGTTTGAGAACCATGGCTCGGGCAATGGCCAGACGCTGGCGCTGCCCGCCAGAAAATTGATGGGGATACCGATCCAGAATGGTTTCCGGCAGACCAACCTCATCCAGCATGGTGACGATGCGGCGGCGGCGGCGACCGGGATCGGCTTCGATGCGATGAATTTTCAGGCCTTCTTCAAGACTTTGGGCGATGGTCAGACGTGGGGAGAGCGATGAGACCGGATCCTGAAACACCACCTGGATGCGACGACGCAGTGGACGCAATTCCTGTCGCCGCATGCGTCCGAGATCCTGACCGGCAAAACGGAGTTCCCCTCCCCCCTCGTTCAGGCGCAGCAAAGTCTCGCCCAAAGTGGTTTTACCGCTCCCCGACTCCCCGACCACACCCAGGGTTTCTCCCCGCCGCAAGGTGACATCCACGGCATCCACGGCCTTGACCTGCGCCACCACGCGCCGCAACACCCCCTGGCGAACCGGAAAGTGACAATATACCCCCCGGGCTTCGTAAAGCACGGTCGATGCCGGGGGACGCGAAGGAGATTGTGTCGCGGGAAGACTTTCCAAAAGTGTTTGGGTATACGGGTGCTTGGGATGCTGGAACAAGGTGTGGGTGGCAGCGCTTTCCAGCACTTTGCCGGCCCGCATGACACACACCCGATCCGCCATGCGCTGCACCATGGGCAGATCATGGGTGATCAACAACAGGGCCATGCCCATCTCCTGCTGCAAATCACGCAAAAGATCGAGAATTTGCGCCTGGATGGTCACATCCAACGCCGTGGTCGGCTCATCGGCAATCAACAGAGCCGGTCGGCAAGCCAGGGCCATGGCAATCATCACCCGTTGTCGTTGGCCCCCGGAAAGTTGGTGGGGATAGGCATTCAGGATCCGTGGCGGATCGGGAATACCTGTACGTTCCAGCAATGCAACGGCCCGTTGACGCACATTGTTTTCTGTCAAGCCCTGATGCTGGATCAATGGTTCGGCCAGTTGGCGACCGATTGGATATACCGGGTTGAGGGCAGTCATTGGCTCCTGAAAAACCATGGCCACGGCATTGCCGCGCAGCCGGCGTTGGGCATCTTCGTCCAGCTTCAACAGGGAGTCACCAGCAAACGACAGGGTTTTGGCCGTGCGTCGTGCCCCCGCCGGCAGCAAGCCCAGAATGGCCAGGGCCGCCATGGTCTTGCCACTCCCCGATTCCCCCACCAGGGCCAGGGTTTCGCCGGGATCAACATGAAACGAAACGCCATCCAGAGCCGCCACGGTCTCGGGACCGGTTACAAAATGGACTGCCAGATCCTGAACTTCCAACAAAGGCCGGTGCATGCAAACCTCGTTCATCCCGGTACGCTGCCAAAGGATACCTGACCCTATTCCCGGCGCGGGTCCATGGCATCCCGCCATGCAAACCTCGTTCATCCCGGTACGCTGCCAAAGGATACCTGACCCTATTCCCGGCGCGGGTCCATGGCATCCCGCAGGGCCTCACCAATAAAATTGAGCAGCAACAAAACCACGACCAGAACCATGAAGGTGGAGAGAGAAAGCCACCAGGCATCGATGTTTTCCTTGCCCTGCCGCAGAAGCTCTCCCAGACTCGGCGTGGAGGGAGGAACGCCCAGTCCCAGAAAATCCAGACTGGTCAAGGCCATGAACGCCTCGGAGATGCGAAAGGGCAGAAAGGTGATGACCGGCGTCAAGGCATTGGGCAACAAGTGTCGCCACATGATGGCCGGGTCCGATGCCCCCATGGCCCGCGCCGCCTTGACATAAACCATGTTGCGTGACCGCAAAAATTCGGCCCGGACATAGTCCGCCAAGCCAATCCACCCGAACAGGGAGAGCAATACCAGCAACAAGGCCAGACTCGGCGTGAATATACTGGCAAAAATAATCAATAGATACAATTCGGGCATGCTGCCCCAGATTTCGATGAACCTCTGAAAAAACAGATCCACCCGTCCACCAAAATAACCCTGGATCGCCCCGGCCACCGTGCCCAACACCACCCCGATGCACGTCAATCCGAGGGCAAACAACACCGACAGCCGGAATCCATACAGGAGTCGGGCCAGGACATCACGACCCCGATCATCGGTACCCAGATAATTGTCCCGGGAGGGAGGAGACGGGGAAGGCCGGGTCAATTGCGTATTGATGGATTGATGGCTGTGAGGATTCGGCGGAAAAATCACCCGATTGGGATAGGATTTCAGTTGCTCCAGGATGAAAGGATCCCGATAATCCGCCTCGGAATCCAAAAATCCGCCAAAACGGGTTTCGGGATAGGTCACGACCAGGGGAACCAGCCAACTTCCCTGATAACGCACAAGCAGCGGCTTGTCGTTGGAAAGAACCTCGGCCACCAGCGACAGACCAAACAAAATGCCGAAAATCCAGAGGGAAACGAATCCCCGGCGATGTTTTTTGAAAAGTCGCCAGCGGTGGCGGGTCAATGGTGCAGGGTTCCAGATACGCATGGCATCATTATAACGACTCCTTGTCCCATAAAGCAGGTATCTTTTTTGCCCTGACAGGTTTGTGACCATCAGGAACATTTCAGGCGGAGAACAACATGCAACCAGCGAATCCCAAGCAACTCAACTTGACCCTCCGGTGGAGTTTGGGAAGTGCCTTTGTCGGGTTGGCTCTGCTGACGCTTCTGCTGTTTGGGGTGACGACCCACCTGATGGTTCGCACCTCTGCCAAGGAGGAGTTTCGCCACTGCATGTACGAAGCCTCGGCCATTGGTGCCTTGCTGGTTGATCCCCAATTGCACGCCACCATCCGTGAGCGCCAGGATGAAACCTCCGCAGCCTATCAGACGGTGCGTCACCAATTGAAAAGAATCCGCAATGTGACAAGCAATGTCCGGTACATATATACGTTTCGGAAAAATTCGGCGGGGCAGATTGTTTTTATCGTGGATGCGGAAGAGTCGCCTGACCTCGTGAGCCATGTCGGAGATGTTTATGACAAGGCAACCCCGGCCATGCTGTCAGCCTTCGAAAAACCTTATCGGATTATTGTCGAGAAGGATTTCAATACCGATCAATGGGGAACATTTCTGTCCAGCTATGCGCCCATATTCAACAAGGACGGCTCACTGGAAGCCGTTTTGGGTGTTGATATCAATGCGTCAAAGATCATCTCACACGAAAAAGATTACCTCAACACCATGTATTTCATCGTTGTTGTGTCAATCCTGATCGCAAGCATCCTCGGACTGCTATTCTCAAAGAGGATCAGCAAACCACTCCTGCTCCTGGAACAGGACATGTCCCGCATCCAGAAATTTGATTTGGATCATGCGTTTGACATCAAATCCCATGTCAGGGAAATCAATACGATGCAGTCTGCGGTCATCAACATGAAAAACAGTCTGCGTTCCTTCAAAAAATATGTGCCCGCAGAGTTGGTGGCAGAATTGATACTCTTGCGCAAGGAGGCTGTTCTTGAAGCGGAAAAGAAGGATTTGACAGTGTTTTTTTCCGATATTGCCGGGTTTACCACAATCTCTGAACAGTTGTCTCCTGAAGTGTTGTCGGAACGATTGGGAGTTTATTTTGAAGGCATGACCAGTACCATCTTGCAACATCAGGGAACGGTGGATAAATTCATCGGTGATGCCATCATGGCCTTCTGGGGGGCACCCGGTCCCTTGCCGACCCATGAGCTGAACGGTTGCCGGGCCGCCCTGGCGTGTCAACGCTTTTTGGCAACCATGGCCCCTGAATGTTCCCAAAAAGGTTATCCGCAGTTTGTCACCCGCATGGGTTTGTGCAGTGGGGAAGTGATTGTCGGCAACATGGGGTACAAGGATCGCCTGAGCTATACGGCCATCGGGGATACCGTCAATCTGGCCAGTCGTCTGGAAAGCCTCAATAAATATTACGGAACCCGTATCATCCTGAGCGAAACCACCCGGGCCAGGGTTTATGACAGCATGGTGACCCGCTTTCTGGATGTCGTTGCCGTCAAAGGCAAGCAGACCGGGATTCGCATCCATGAACTGATTGAAGAACAGGAGAGGGTGTCGCCTGCAATCAGGCAATTCGTTGAGCGCCACAACGAGGGAATGGCACTGTATCTCGACCAGAAATGGCAGCCGGCTGCCAGAGTGTTCGAACACTGTCTGCGCGAAAATCCACAAGACCAACCGGCCAGCATGCTCTTGAAACGGTGTCAAAACTTTGCAGAAAATCCTCCCCCGGAAGATTGGAACGGTATCACCGTCATGAAGGACAAATGACCCCCTCGCCAGGATAAACGGATCCGAAACAAAAATGCCAAGCGCCTCTCGGACGCTTGGCATTTTTGCTTATTCGGGTGATTTGTCCCTGATCAGCGGGGCGGAAAACGGTCATTCCCCATGGGCGGGGCGGGAAAACGATTGCCCATGCCTGCCGGCGGAGCAAACCGGTCATTGCCACCACCGATGCCACCACCACTCGGAGTATTGAACCTGTTTTCAATGTTTTGGGGATGACCGGCTGGGGGACCCGCCTGGGTAACCGGCTCGTTGGCTGCCGGCATGGCCGAACCCTGACCCTGCTGCGCTTTTGGAGGAGCCACCTGCTGATAATCCGCCGGGAGTTGGAAAAGGGTATCAGGCTGCGGACCTTCCTGGATATTGCGCATTTCCAGGACATATTTCTGGTCACCACTGACGCGGACAGGAACCCGCAAGCGGGCATCGATCCACTGCGTGTAGGTGGCGGTCTGGCCCCGGAAGGATTCGGAAAACTCCCACTTTTCAGCCGCCCGTCCACCGACATCTTCCATGCCCTTGAAACGACGTTCCATGACCGGACCATCCTGTGCTTCCTGGCGGACGATGATGCGGCGTTGCATGTCGATCCACATGGTCATTTGCATGGAGCGACCCTGGACAGAACGGGTAACGGTCCATTTTTCCGCCGGAACGCCAGCGGTATTGTCCATGCCGACCTTGGTACATTTGACCTGGGCGGCATTGGTATTGCAGGGGCTGTCTGGATCGGATGGCAGGGGCTTGACATCCGGTTCCGGAGGAACCGGGGCATCGCTGACCCCTTCATAATATTGTTTGCTGGCGGGCATGAGGGTCCACGCCTTGTGATTGGCGGCATCGATGATCACCGCTTTTTCCTGACCCCGATGTGATCCTTCGGCGCGAATGCGATTTTTGCCGACAAAGAGCCGACCTGTCGCCTGGTTGGCGGGGCTGTCCTTGCCGGTCATCATGACTTCTGCCGAAAATTCCCCTCCGTACCAGGAGCCGGCACTTGCGGGAACGGCCGTGACGCCGACGATCATCAGAGCCAGCGCTCCGGTAAATTGTCTCATGCAGTGTTCTCCTTGCTGTGATTTTTCGAAAATGTCTTAGAGGCTGTTTATTTACCCTCGGATAAAAAAAATTGGAAAGGAAGATTTTATTGGGGCTCCGCCCCAAACCCCGCCAGGAGGAAGGGCACAGCCCTTCCCCCTGGACCTCCATCCCAGTTTTTCATTCGTTTTTTTGAAATTTACATGTTATTAGACAGCCTCTGAGTCAGGGATGCGGATTTCTGTATGATCCTTCTTCCAGGTATGATAAATGAACAACTCAACGTGGTGCAAAGGGAAAATGACACGATTCTCCTGGTTTGCAATGGAATGCCTTGGCCTGCGGAGATGGCTTTGTTACCCTCCTGCACACGGCCAGACGTGGCTTGTTGGCCGTTTTTGCGACCATTTCAAACCTGATCAGGAGAAAATTCATGGCAATTGAGCGCACCTTTTCCATCATCAAACCGGATGCCGTGGCGAAAAACGTCATTGGCCAGATCGTGGCGCGTTTCGAGGCCGCCGGTCTGCGGATCGTGGCCTCCCGCATGGTGCATTTATCCCCTGCCCAGGCCGGTGCCTTCTATGCCGTTCACAAGGGGCGGCCATTCTATGATGAGCTGGTGGCCTACATGTGTTCCGGTCCCATCGTGGCCCAGATATTGGAAGGTGAAAACGCCATCAAGAAAAACCGCGAAGTCATGGGAGCCACCGATCCGAAAAAAGCGGCCCCCGGAACCATTCGCGCCGACTTTGCCAGTGATGTCTCGGCCAATGCCGTGCATGGCTCCGATGCCCCGGAAACCGCAGCCCAGGAAATGGCCTTCTTTTTCAACAATCTGGAGATTTGCCCCCGCTAGGCGGATGTGATGGATGATCCCATCCGTTTGACTGGTCTATCCCGGACGGAACTGTCCGAACTCGTGTTGGGATGGGGCGAAAAACCCTATCGGGTTCGGCAGCTCTGGTCCTGGCTGTATGTGCGTCTGGCGTCCGACTGGGACGCCATGACCGATCTTTCCAGGGACTTTCGCGCCCGTCTGGCCCAAGTCTGCGGCCCCTTGCGACCGGAACCGGTGGCCCATCAAACCGCCACCGATGGCACAGAAAAATGGCTGCTCCGGCTTCAGGATGGTCAGGTCATCGAAACGGTCTTCATCCCGGAAGAGGGGCGGGGAACCTTGTGCATCTCCTCGCAGGCCGGGTGTTCCCTGAACTGTCCATTCTGTCATACCGGTGCCCAGGGCTTTGCCCGCAATCTGACCGCAGCGGAAATTGTCGAACAGGTTCTCTTTTGCCGACAGGATCTGGCTGCCCGGGACCGGAGGCTGACCAATATTGTCCTCATGGGCATGGGGGAGCCGCTGTATAATTATGACGCAGTTGCCAAGGCGGTCCGTATCCTCATGGACGACTCGGGCGTGGCCATCGGGACCCGCAAAATCACTCTTTCCACGGCTGGTGTGGTGCCGCGTCTGCACGCAGTCGGTCACGACCTGGGGGTCAATCTGGCCATTTCGCTTCATGCGGTGCGCGATGAGCTGCGCAATGAACTGGTACCCTTGAACCGCAAATATGACTTGGCCGCCTTACGGCAGGCACTTCTGGATTATCCCCTGAAAAGCACCCGCCGCATCACCTGGGAGTATGTCATGCTCGCCGGGGTCAATGACTCCCCGGAAGATGCCCGGGAAATGGCCCGTTATCTCCGGGATATTCCGTCCAAAATCAATCTGATTCCCTTCAATCCCTGGTCAGGTGTCCCCTACGTGCCATCAGCACCGGAAGTCGTGACCCGGTTTCAGGAAATTCTCCACCAGGCCGGATATGTCACCGTCATCCGGGAGAGTCGTGGAGCCGACATTGCGGCGGCCTGTGGCCAATTGAAAGGTCAACTCCCGGGAACACGACCACGGAGTCATGCCTGTCCCGACCAGATCCAGGATCAATCATGATCAGAATTGATAAATGTAAATATTTCAACCTTAAAAAGAGTTGGAAGACATTGAGCAGTTCTTCCAAATTGAATGGAATGCCTGAACCTTCATCCAGGTTGCTTTTATTTTATGCTGTCGAATGTGGACTCAAACATTTGCTCCTTCGCCAGGAACCTGTTCAATGCCCTGATAATAAAAACAATCTTCTTTATACACACAAGCTTCCGGATATTGTCAAAAAACTCAGGATGACAGCCACGGATGGCAAGTTGCCGCCATGTCCAAAAAAACTTTTTCTTCAAGAAAATGGATATACACACACTCAAACCGATTCCTGGGATGTGCATCTGGCTTGGCGGTATGGTCTGGAAGTCGAGAAAAAGAATGAATCGGAAATTTTGCAATGGCTTGATCATATCAATCATATCATTGGCAACAGGATAAACAGGCAATGATTGGACACGGCTCGTTGTTCAGTTGGGTTGATATTTCACGTTGGCTTTGGGAATCCTACCAGGCTGAGGATGTGCAAAATGTGGATGATCCTCCTCCGCCACCTCCTGACGGATTGATCTACGCCCAGGCTTATTGGGATGGTCTGCAACTGGGTGTTGCCAAAGGCACAAACGAGAATGACGTTTTTCAGTGGTTGGAAAAATGTTTCTCTGATCGATGGGATCACAATTCGCGTCGCATAATCTTGACGACAGGAACCCCTGACGGAGATCAATTGTCAGTTGTTTTAGAAGAACTTTCGCACGAAGAAGAACAGGAATGGAAGAGAGGATTGATTCGGGCTCAATTTTCACCGCCGGGAATTGTTCGTTTTCATAAAACGTTCACGCCTTTCCCACCGGACTTACCACCCGAGCTTCCGCCGTTGGTGTTGTTTCACTCCTTCAAGGGTGGTGTGGGACGTACCATGTGTGCCCTGGGATTGGCGCAGGCCTACGCATCCAGGAAAAAAAAGGTATTGTTGATCGATGCCGATTTCGAGGCACCCGGTATCAGTTTTCTCTATTCAAAACGACTGGGGGATCCCCTGTATTCCCTGTCGGATCTGATCAACATGGTGCATGCCGATCCTGATGTGAAGGGAGAGGGTGTCCTGACCACGGCGCATCACTATGTCCAGTCCCAGGAATTGGATGGAATATTTGTCCTGCCCGGTTTTCGCAATATGAAGCGCATGGTTTCACTGGAAATACGTCCAGAGCATCTGGTATCCAGTGTCTCCCATCCACCGTTTTTCTTCACGGAAACATTGGCCAGGCTTGGCAAGATGCTTGGGGTCGATGTCGTTATTGTGGATTTGCGGGCCGGGCTTTCCGAACTGTCGGCATTTCTTTTATTGGATCCGCGTGTGCATCGTTTGCTGGTTGTCAATGCCTCCGGGCAGGCAATCCAGGGTACCAGGCTTTTGTTGCAACAAATGGGACGCATGGCCCGGACCAATCAATGGCCAGAGAGTAAATTACCCGGTTTGATATTGAATCAACTTCCCCTTGATATTTTTGCCCAGGTACGAACCTTGGATCAAGAGAAAGGAATGCTGGCATCCATTCTGGATAAGTTTGACCAAATGTTGGCGGAATCTTTTATGTCTCCACCTCCGGCAACCGAAAATGAACAGCCACTGATTCTATCCGAGCTTGATGAGGGGTTTGTCCGGGCCTTGATTCCCTATAATCCCTTGTTGGCCATCCTTCCCGATGATTGGGATGGTGCCATGGCATCCATCAAACAGGCCAATATTCCGGATACTTTATGGAAAGATCTTGAATTGTGGTTGCCAAAATCGGCAGGGCGTGCCCAAAAAAAGGGTAAAACACCTCTTGGTCCCCCCAACATTGAAGAAAGCCGTAAAAAATTGGGAGATTATGCAGGAAGCTTGATTACCGCCGAAGGAAGATCCAACATAAATGATCAGAATGTCAATTTTCTTGCCATCCAACCCCTTGAAAAACTGGCCATCGATCATGCAGCCAAATTGCCTGTCACCGTGGTCATCGGGGCCAAGGGGGCTGGAAAGACCTATACCTACCTGAATCTGGCCAAGTGTGGAACCTGGGGCAATTTTTTCCACAATATCAAGAAAAAATCAAAACCCGGTTTGGATGCCATGTTTTTGCCGCTTCTCTGGAACAAAAACTCTGACAACATGACGGAATTGCAGAACATAAGAATAAAATGCCGCACGCAGATCGGCCTGACCGATCCTGGTGTAATTTCTTTTGAATTGGCACCTGAAATCAGTCGTTTCCTGTCATCCTCGCCGGACATCTGGCAGTGGCGAACGTTCTGGATCGATGCCATGGCCTGGGTAATGGGCATCAATCCTGGCCAGAAAGGGGAGGGTGAGAAACTCCTGAAATTTCTCCACGAAAAAAAACAGTTTCTGATTGCCATCGTGGATGGTCTCGAAGAGGCATTTGTCGATTTCAGTTCCGATCCCCGCCAACAGACCGCCTTGCGCTCCCTGCTCCAGGAGGTACCCAACTGGTTGCGACAACAACATGACACGCTACTGGGATTGATCGTGTTTGTCCGTCAGGACATCGTGGTGCATGCCATTCCGCAAAATCGTACCCAATTCATCGATAAATACCGCAACTATGCCCTACAATGGCGCTGGGCGGAAGCCATGGAACTGGCTGCCTGGGTCACGGAACACTCTGGCGCAATCCCTGGGATCTGGAAAAATGGTTTTGCCCAATTATTGGAAGGTGATCAGGCGCGTCACTTGACTGCCTTGTGGGGAATGAAACTGGGCAATGAAAATTCAAGGGAACCCAGGTCGAACGAATGGGTTCTTTCTTCCCTCGCTGATTTGCGTGGACGTATCCAGGCTCGTGATATTGTTCGCTTTCTCCAACAGGCCGCCAACAAATCGATCGGCAATACCAAAACCACGGATCGACTCCTGTCACCATCGGCCATGCGTGATGCCCTGTCATCTTGCGGAGAGGCAAAAGTTCAGGAAATTGGGGAGGAAAATATTGTTCTGAACAAAATATTTCAAAAAATCCGAGAAAGTCGTCAACACGAAAACAGATTTTCGACTCCTTGCAGGTTCGAGGCTTTGGCCAGGATTGGATTGGAAAAAAATGATATTGAAATGATGGAAGAAAATGGCGTCGTTTTCTTTGACAATCGTGAAGGAATATACCACTTCCCGGAAATATTTCGTCATGGTCTGGGCATCGATCGCAATACGAAAGCTAAACCGAAGATTATCTCCCTGATGCGGCAGGCGCGCAATCTGTCGCGATTCTGACCATATCCTGTTTTCGTGGAGGTGACTGCATGGAGAAGAAGCATCCGTGCGCTCGTTTGAACGATATTTATGGCAGATATATGGTGGCGTTGTCGTCATGTTGCTTTTGGCACTTGCTCTAGTTGCCAGATTCTTCTATCGTTCAGGCAGGGGGTTCTCCTGGAGGTCATGTCAGATCTGTCTGGCAACCTGGATGAACAATGACCTCACCATCTGGAAGAGAAAAACCTGGGCAGTGTACCCTGATACGATTCAGCCGGAAAAAGCGGGGAGGGGGGGGAGTCATGTGCCATGAAAATCATGATCGCCGATGATGAACCGGATAATCGGTCTCTTCTGCAACACATTCTTGCACCTCTTGGAACGTGCGATTTTGTATCCAATGGGCAGGAGGCCATTGAGGCCTACGAAATGTCCTTGATGGATGGCAAATATTACGATCTGATTTGCCTGGACATCATGATGCCAAAGGTCGATGGGCACGAAGCGTTGAAAAAGATTCGCGAATTGGAACAGACGCAACGCACGGATGGCCGGGAAGCCGTCGTGTTCATGGTGTCGGCCATGGATACCGAAACCCATGTGGTCAAGGCCTTTTTCCACGGCTACTGCACCGACTATCTGACCAAACCCGTCACCCGCGACAAAATGTTGGATAAACTGCGTCAGTACAATCTTATTGAGGCGTAGTCGGCTCCGTTGTCTGTAACGCAGTCGTGGCAGCCGTTGCATGCAACGCGGTCACGGCATCTGTGAATTCTGCCCGGAGTTGCTCAAACGCCGACGCGGTCTCCTGCCAAATCTTCATCTCCGCCTTGCGTCCCAAAAAAATGGCCCGCATCTTGACCCGTTGTGCCCCGACCTGAACTGCCAGTTCCTGCAAGGCCTCCGTCAATTTGAGAACCGTACCGGATTCCTCGTTGTCAAGAGCCACAGCCACCGCCTCCAGATGTTTTTGCCCATCCTGTACAAAATCGTGCCGATGCCTGGCAAATGTTTCGGCATCACAGTGGGTTGCCGATAATACCGTGTTTTTGGGAGTCTCGGGAATTATTGGAGTCGTGGATGCCTTGTGGGCCACATGGGGCTGTAAGACATCCAACAGTTCCTGGGATCGATAGGGCTTGCACAGGAAACCATTCATGCCGGCATCGAGACAATTCTGGTGGTCTATTTCGAGGGCACAGGCCGTACAGGCGATAATGGGAACCTGTTGTCGCTTTCCCAAGGGGGCGTGTGTGCGAATCCACCGGGTCAGTTCGTAACCATTCATCCCCGGCATCTGCAAATCCATCAGCACCAGGTCACAGGTCGCCATTTTGGTGATGCACTCCGTGCCAGCCTGCCCGTTGTTGGCCACCGTTACCCGATGGCCGCACCGTTTCAGAATATGAATGGCCAGCCGCTGACTGTCTGGATTGTCTTCCACCAACAGAATATCCAGGGGCGTTGCGGCCACCTGAAACTGGCTTTGTCGGGTATCCGCCGAATTATTTTCCGGCAAACGACCTGCAAGCCGATTGATCAAGCGAATCAGTTGCAAACGCCTGGGCGGTTTACGTATGCCCACGATTTTGGCAAACACATGGACCGGCTTTAAATCTTCCAGGCGTCGATTGACCGGCAACAAGACCAGGACCTTTTTCTGCCAGCCGGGATGTGTATCGCAACCCGCCGGCAACAGGCCAACCTGTTCCACATGAAAATGATCCACGATGGCCAATGCAAAAGGATCTTTCCGGGCTTTTTCCAGCCGTGTGATCAAGTCGGCGGAATCGGTCACTGCCACGCCATCCGCACCAGAATGGCGCATGGTCTGTACCAGGTCGGTGCGCAAGGCCTGGTTGACACAGGCGATCCATATTTTCAAGCCTGACAGGGGTTTTTCGAAATGGAATGTGGCGATATCTCTTGCCAAATTTCCATTGAAGCTGGTATCGGGCAATTTGCCAACCGGGAAACAGACGGTGAAATAAAATTCACTGCCGTGTCCCTCTTCGGATTTGACCTGAATGGCCCCCCCCATCATGTGTATCAAGTGTTGGCTGATGGTCAGTCCCAGACCCGAACCGCCATATTTGCGGGTGGTTGAACCATCCACCTGGGTAAAACGCTCAAATATTTGCGACAATTTTTCCCCGGGAATGCCAATACCGCTATCCCGGACCGAAAAACGCACTCTGGCCTCTCCAGTCACCTGACCAGATGCATCCGGTTCCAGACTTGCAGAGAGGGTGATTTCGCCAGTACTGGTAAACTTGATGGCATTGTTGAGCAGGTTGATCATGACCTGCGTCAGGCGAAACGGATCACCGACCACAACCTCCGGCAAATCAGGGGCCATGGCGCACACGAGTTCCAGACCTTTTTTATGGGCGCGTATCGCCATGGTTTCACAAGCCGTCTCCATCTGGTCGAGGAGATTGAAAGAGACACTCTCCAGCTTCAGATGCCCGGACTCGATCTTGGAAAAATCAAGAATGCCATTGAGCAATTCCAACAGGGAGTTGGAAGCCCGCTGCACCATTTCCAGATTTTCAATCTGCTCACTGCTCAACGGAGTGCCCAAAACCAGATCGGTCATACCAATGATGGCGTTCATGGGGGTACGAATTTCATGACTCATGTTGGCCAAAAATTCGCTTTTGGCCCGGCTGGCCAGTTCGGCCATGTTGAGCGCATCTTCCAGGGATTTCAGCAGTTGCTTTTGCTCGCTCACATCGTGCATGAAGGCAATAAAGTGGAGATGTCCGTCGTTTTCCACGGAAATCAAAGACATTTCAATCTCAATGCGCGTTCCATCCACACTCTGGGCAGAGAGGGCAATGCGACGTTTCAGTTGGAGTACCTGTTCCGAAGGCAGGTTCGCGTAACGCTGCAAACCAGTGCAATGGAGTTCCCTGGACTCTTCAGGAATAATGAAATCGGAAATATTTTGGTTTAACAGAACATCCTTCTGATAGCCGAAAAGCGTCTCCGCCGCCGGATTCATATGGATCACCGTGCCATGGATATCCGTGGAAATAATGGCATCCAGGGAATTTTTCAGGATGGATTTCAGATAGTTTTCCCGGCTTTCCAGTCGCCCGATGTTGTCTTTGATCCGGTCGGCCATAAGATTGAAATTGGCGGCCAGCTCTGCCAATTCATGTCCGCCGTGAATCGTTGACACATTCAGATGCTGGTTCAAATTCCCAGCGATGACCGCCCGAACGCCGTGACTGATGCGCAACAGGGGATTGACAAGTGCCCATCGTACATAACCATACAGGACCATCACCAGCATCAGGGCTGAAAACCCTCCAATCACACCCAGTTGCCAGGCAACATGGTCGGCCTCGGCTGGTTCCATGGCCAGAATCAGGGTCCAACCCACTTCCGGTATGGAGTGCGCGACCCGCACCCGGGAAAATTGATTCCGACGCTCATCCTGACTGGCGGCATTCACCATCCAGGCAGCCAGGGTTGTTCCCAGCCCGGGGGTCTGGGCCACCTGCTGTTGCCGACCATCGACCAGAATGGCAGATATGCTTCTGGCTTCCAGATCATTCATTAATTTATTGATCGTTTCAGATAATGATCGATAAAATATGATCGCCCCCTCCCTCTTTCCTTCAATATTCAGAATGCCGATGCTTTCAAGCATCCATTCTTTTTCTGCTGATTGTAATATCCGGTGAGCAATACCAGATTTCTTGTCGCCTGCAAGCTTGAAATCACCACGATCAGACAGGCTGGCTGTTTCCACCTGGCGGCCCTTGACATGGTGCAGCAGAATTTTTCCCCTGGCATCCACCCAGTCAATGGTGAATAACTGCGGTTTGGAAAGATAAATTTTATGCAAATACATATCCACCGCCGCCCAGGATTCATCCATGCCATTTTGCTCCTGGAAGATGGAAAAAGTGACATGGTCTTCAATCGACCGATGGGTGCGAACAACCGATAGATAGTCCCCGGTCTCGTTGATGACATGCAGCAGCCGTTCCGCCATGGCCGAGGATTCACCCTGCAAATAGATCACTGTATTGTGAAAAAAGGCCTCTCTGACCATTCTGGTGGAGATGATACCCTGGACAATCAGGACCAGGGAGACCAGAATAACCACCATCAATGACAATTTTTGTCCGAGTGTTCCCTTCAAATGACGGTATCCTGCAACCTGGGGCTTGTGCCTGTGACCAACAGGTCAAAGGCAAGTTGAGTTTCTCTGCTGCCGCACATGGTGCCATATCTGCCACAATATCGGCAAGAGCTTGTATTTTTGTTTTATTTATTGGAAAATACTGTTCCTTGAAATTGACAGGTCAGAATGGGGCAATCATGCGTGGATTGTATTGGGATGGCCGTTGGCAACTCCGGGAGGATTTGCCCATGCCGGAGGTTTGGGCTGGGGAGGCCCTGCTCCGGGTACGTCTGGCCGGCATTTGTGGCACGGATCTGGAAATTGCCCGGGGATATGTGGATTTTCAGGGTATTCCCGGGCATGAGTTTGTCGGCGAGGTGGTCGCCGCACCGGATTCGGACTGGCAGGGCCGGCGGGTGGTCGGGGAGATCAACTGTGTGTGTGGGCGTTGCGGACCATGCCAGCGCCAGGAGCGGAGCCACTGCCACAATCGCACCGCCCTGGGCATTCGCGGTCGTGATGGGGCTTTCGCCGAATATTGTCTGCTCCCTTTGGAAAATTTGCATCCGGTCCCGGAGACCATGGCCGATACCACGGCGGTCTTTGTCGAACCTCTGGCTGCGGCGCTGGCCATCGTCCAGGACAACCATATTCGTCCTGCCGACCGGGTCATGGTGGTGGGAGATGGGCGTCTGGGTCAGCTTGTGGCCCGGGTTCTGCGCCTGACGGGGTGTGATTTGACGGTCATTGGGCATCACCAGGACCACCTGGATTTGCTGACCAGGTTGGAAATTGCGACCTCCCTTGAGAAAGATGCCTCCCTGGCAGAGTGCGCCACTCTGGTCGTCGAATGTACCGGGCATGCAGCGGGTTTTGCCACCGCCCGTCGCCTGGTGCGCCCCCGGGGCACCATCGTCCTGAAAAGCACTTTTTCCGACAAGAGTGGGATCGATACCACGGATCTGGTCGTGAATGAGATTACCTTGCGTGGTTCGCGTTGCGGTCCTTTCAGGCCGGCCTTGCGGTTGCTGGCAACTGGTCTGGTGAGTGTGGCCGATCTGGTGGAAGCGGTCTATCCCCTGAGCGCCGGTTTGGCAGCCATCGACCATGCCCAAAGGCCCGGGGTGCGCAAGGTGTTGCTGGCAATCAATCCACCTGAATATCATGCCGACAGGCCGATCCTGGCGCAGACCCGGCATCTGGATGACTCCTTGCAGAGGGAACCACCCCATGGATGAAAAAGTATTTGACGATTTGCTGGCAAGTATTCACCAGATGGGCGACCACATGCGCGGGAAAACCCTGGATGGGATCAAGATTGTGGAATTCCCCACTGTGGATACCAAAATAGCATTTGATGCACGAGAAAACCTGGAAATTCAGGGGGAAGAATCCATGGCCTCCTCGCGCACGACTTCCGGGGGCCAGCGCCAGGCGATCCACTGCCGATAGAGCGGCACGGAAAATTTGTAGGCCGGGCCATTTCTCAGCAGGATTTGTTCGTCAAATCTTGCTTCGAGGCAACCTTGGATTTGATTGCGGGGCAGAGGCATGCCGGCCTGATTCATGAAGGCTTCCACGTCGGCGGTGGTACGCCAGATGCGGGTGGATTCATCTGAAAGCCAGGCCAGGGTGGCAAGGACCCGATGATCGGCGGCCTTCAGATCGCCCCAATGATTGTCAAAGGCGGCATTGGTGTCGAGTTCCAATACCTCCTGGATGGCAGTGTTCATGTCGGCCACGGTCACATAGTTGGTTCTTTGTTCTCCCTCGGCCAGGGCGTTGTTGAAACGGCTCTGGATGGTCTGGCCAACACAGCCGTAACGCTAGACTGATCCGCTTTTTTTTAAAACAAAGCATGCCAGTCCCTCGTCATGGCCAAACCATAATATTTTCAGGCCAATCTTTTCTATAACTTTACGTAAAGCGACGGGATCATATTCATGAATATATGACAGATAAGCGGAAGACATAACATCTTCATCTCCAGGAAGTTTAAAATCGTTGTAAGTCGCAATAACAGTTCTCGTATCCGGCACGTTACTCCTATTTTCTTGCTCAACATACCTAAGTCTATCGCTATCGTAGTCCACTCCCAACATGTCAAGCGGTGTAAAATCAAATTTCTTATTAATATGTTCACTTCCACCTATGTCAACACTTCTATTTGTCTTTAACCTTACCTCAACTATCAATACGTCTTCAATAAACATAGCCTCTTTTATTCTATATAAAAAATCAACTTCCTTATCCATATTCCCAAGCGTGTTTCCTAAAAGGGTGAAAATATTAGGTTCTGGGCGATACTGATATACAGGAGTAAACGATTTTAATGACTTACTGAAATCTGAAACAATAGCTTTAATCTTTAATCTGTTTTTTAAATCTTTCACATCTACAACCGTTTGAATTGCATTTGAGATAAGAGTTGGGCTGATATCAAAAGGATAATAAAAAATATCGTTGACCGACTTTGTTTGTCTTTCCATAATATTGGTAAGAAAAATTCTGTCCTTTACACCATTTCCTGGACCAAGTGAAATATAATCCGGCTGGGAAGAAACAAAATCATTTCCAATAGAATCCAATATTTTCCCTATATTGTCTGTAAAAAAAGAAACAGATTTACCGAAATACTTGTATTCTGCGTCCTGACACAAGCCTAGCCACAATGATGATCCACGATCAAACTTATACAAATACTGGGTTGGAATCAGGCTTGCGTTCCGAATATGCTTTATTATTTGTCTACGATCATCCTTACTCCAATGCTCCAGATAAAATGTGGCGTCAGTTATCTCAGGAAAAACATCTCCTCTATTAAGCACTTTCGCTGCTTTTTTCTGAGATTTTAATTTAAAGGCGCGACTGTTTTTTATCCATTTTGATAAAAGCATTTCAAATTCAGAAAAATTTTCATGATCATATACTAGATGCCTTAAATGTGAAATATCTGAAGGAAAGCTGTCCTTTTTTCCCGTGATCAAAATAATATCTTTATTGAAGGCAGATGCCTGTCCCAATTCAAAGTAAACATTTGGATTTACCTCAGACAGCTCTGCAATTACCAGATCAGCGGTTCGAATTCTTTCAGAAATATCTGAATAAAATGAAGACGACCCTTCAATCTGATCCGCTCTGATTGGATTAAAGCCATGCTTATTCAAAACTTTCGAAATGACACCACCATAGATGGATTCATAAGGTTCCTTGTATGGCATAATAATAAAAGCCTCAAACATGCTCATTATTTCTCTCCACTGCACATGTCTTGTTTATGATATTCAACAACTCGCTGTTGTAACGGTCCATTATTTTTTACTATCAAAGAACAATTGGCACGGCCCACTGTTCACGAGATTGAAACATGCCCGGAAACAGCACCAGGAGGCAGGGCACGAAACCGCTCCCGAAAGAGGGTGACATAGCGTTGGGTGGCTTCCTGGACGGCTTTTTGGAAGGTGTCGTGGGTATTGCCGGAATGTTCCGGATAGGTCAGGGTCCGGGACATGGGGACCAGGGCACCGCTTTTGTCGTTATCAAAAAAGGCCCGCATGGTTTCGATCCCCCCCCCCTGGAACCCCACGCCGGGGGCCAGGATGATGGCGCGAGGCATCAGTTTGCGCAGGCGTTCGGCCTCCTCGGGGAAGGTGGCCCCGACCACGCCACCGGCTAGGCCATAACCGCTTTTTCCCATGGTTTTTTTGGCCCAATCGTTCACGAGTCTGGCGATACGGTCGGCGACGGTTTCGGAGCGGCCGGTTTTGGCTCCCATGAAGAGACCGGAACCGGGATTGGAGGTTTTGACCAGGAAAAAGACCCCTTTGCCATGGTCGATGGCCAGCCGCAGGAAGGGTTCGATGGCATCTTCGCCCATGAACGGATTGACGGTGATGCAATCCGCTCCCAGATCGGAGCTGCCCATCCGTCCCCCTCCCAGGGAGCCACCACCAGCCAGATATCCCCGGGCATAGGCCAGGGATGTGGAGCCGATATCCCCCCGTTTGACATCCAGGATCAGGGGTAGTTTCATGGTGCGGGCCAGGGCCATGACATCGGCCAGGGCCAGCAGGCCGACTGTTCCGAATTGTTCGAAGAAGGCAGACTGGAATTTGACGCCGCAGACCATCTCCCCGGAGGCTTCCAGAACCAGACGGCAGAAGGTCGTCAAGGCGGAACGGATGGTGACCGGGTCAGAATCCGTCGGGCGCAAAAACGTGGGCATCTGGTCAAAGTCGGGATCAATGCCAACCACCAGCGGCGAGGTGGCCTTGGCCCGGGACAATATCTGATCGGCAAAATGGTCGGTCATGGGGTGGCCGGGGTCTCTTTACCTGTTGTCGGGCCTGACTTTTTGTCGAGGGAAAGATCCATGGAGCCGGTTGATGCAGCCCCGGACGCACCACGGCTACCAGAAGTGCCGAATTTGGCTTCCATTTTGGCCAGAAGCCCGGCAGGTCCCTCCTTGCCCAGGATGGACTGGAACTGGGAACGGTAGTTGTTGATGAGACTGACCCCTTCGATGATGATATCGAAGACTTCCCATTTTCCCTCTTTCGAAGGTGTCATCCGGTAGAACATTTTGTACTCCTGTCCTTTGGCATGGACGAGGCTTTCCACCCGGGTGATGGTGGGGCTTTCCAGGATTTCCTTGTTGAACATGACCTTTTCCCCCTGATACCCCTCGATTTTGGCCAGGTAGGTATCTTCGAGGACCATTTTGAAAAGATCACTGAAACGTTGTTGTTGCTGCGGGGCGAACTCTCGCCAACGCGGGCCGACGGCACCGCGGGCCATGAGGAAAAAATTGAATTGCTGGTAGACCAGTTTTCTGAGGGATTCGCGTCGTATCTCGCGTTTTTCCGGGGAGTTGTATTGGGGATCCTTGAGAATATCGATGATCTGTTCAATGGTTTTCTGAAGGGATGCCATGGCTCCGGCGGAGGTGGATGAGTCAGCCGGCGCGACTCCAGGCAGCAGGGAGATGGCGATGAAAAGGGCGACTGTTGCCGTCAGGGACGCATAACGGAACCGGATTGTGGACATGGTTGTATTCCTTGACCGAAAGCAATTATTTGACACTGCCATGGATGAACTGACTGATGAGTTCCTCGAAATCGATGGCGGGTTCGGTTTGGACCAGACGGTCGCCGGATTTCAGCAGGGTATCGGAGGCACCGGGAGAAATTTTGACGAAGCGGTCGCCGATCAGGCCTTTGGTGCGCACCGAGGCGATGGCATCTTCCTGGATGGCGACATTGGTGCGGATTTTCATGGTCACCAGGGCATCCATCTGTTTGGTATCCAGTTCGATCTGGTTGACCCGGCCCACTTCGACACCGGAAATTTCGACGGAGGCTCCGCTTCTGAGTCCGGAAATGGAGGTAAAATGGGCATGGATCGTCATGAAGTTGCCACCCACGAGTTCCATGCGGGCCATTTTGATGGAGAGCCATCCCAGGGCCAGAATGCCTATCAGGACGAAAATACCGACTGCCAGTTCCAATTTGACGGATTGTGTTGTCATCGACGACCTTCCCCAGGATTTCAGATAACCTTGATCGGTCCTGTCAGGTTTCCATTGATAAATTGTTTAATGACCGGATGTTGCGATTCCATGACCACGACCGAGGGACCGGATTCCAGAATTTTTCCCTCGTGGAGTACGAGAACATGATGGCACCAGTTGAAGATTTGCGGTATGGCATGGCTGATGATCACCATGGTGTAGCGGGCGCGCATGAAGGTATCACAGATGAGGTGGTGGATGGCATTTTCGATGATGGGATCCAGACCGGCGGTTGGTTCATCGAGGAGGATGATTTCGGGTTGGGTGACCAGTGCCCGTGCCAGGGCCACCCGTTTCATCATGCCGCCGCTCAACTCGTCCGGAAACTTGGCGTCCATGCCGGACAAGCCGACCTGTGCCAGGGTTTTGTGGACCATTTTGGCAATGGTTTCGGCATTGTGGCGGGTTTTTTCCCGCAAGGGAAACGCCACATTGTCGAAGACGTTCATGGAGTCGAAAAGCGCACTGCCCTGGAACAGCATGCTGAAACGTTCCCGGACGCGCAGCAACTGTTTTCTGGTCAGCCTGCCCAGTTCCTGATCGCCGACGAAGACCCGGCCCCGATCCGGGGCCATGAGGCCGATCATATGTTTGAGGGAGACGCTCTTTCCCCCGCCGCTGACGCCGATGATGGCCGTGATCTTGCCCTGGGGAATTTCCAGATCGACCTGATCCAGGACCTTGCGGCCATCGAGGGTTTTTTCCACACCGGCAAAACGGATGGCGGTGGGCGGCAGAGGTTGGGCGGCATACTCTTTGCGTTCTTCAAAGAACTTGGCAACCAGGAACGCCATCAGCTCGGGTTGGGAAATGATGCCTTCACGGACAAGAATTTCACCGATGAGATCGGGTTCGATCTGTTTGGACTGGTGGGCCAGCGCCGCTTCGACGTGGTTGAGGGAGATCTGTCCTGCCTTGACAAGCATTTCGCCGATTGGCCAGGGAGATTCAGTCAGGTTCGTGGTCTTATCTTGGGAAGGCAAGGGAAATCTCCTGGACCTAGAGCATGACCGAGGTGATGAAATAATCCCAGATCAGGACCAGGACCGACGTGAGGACCACAGCCGACGTGATGGAGCGTCCTACGCCTTCCGCGCCCCGGGTGGTGAAGTAGCCCATGTAGGTACAGACCCAGGCCACGATCAGTCCGAAACTGAACGATTTGATGACACTGATGTAGATGTCCTTTGCTGCCAGTTTGGATTCGATGCCCCCCCAATAGGTACCGCTGGACATGCCGAGGAGCTGCACGGCGACCAGATAGCCGCCGAAGATTCCCACCACGTTGAAGATGGCGGTCAGGACGGGCAGGGTGATCAGGCTGGCTTCCACTCTGGGGGCGATGAGATATTTGAGGGGATTGATGCCCATGGATTCGAGGGCGTCGATCTGTTCCTTGATGCGCATGACGCCCAGCTCGCCCGCCATGGCCGACCCGGCGCGTCCGGTCACCATCAGGGCGGTGAGGACCGGCCCCAATTCCTGGACGATGGCGAGGGCCACCATGGGTCCCACCATTCCTTCGGAACCGAAGCGCGAGAGGATGTAGTAGCCTTGCAGAGCCAGGACCATGCCGGCGAACGCCGCCGTCAATACAATGACAAAAAGCGAGTGAATACCAATAAAAACAATCTGCTTAAGCAGATTATCCAGGCGATAGGGAGGCCGCACGACCCCAAACAGGGCCGTCAACAGGAACAGAAACATGTGCCCCATCTTCCAGAATCTTTGGAGAGAGGTGCGACCAAGCTTGCGAAGCATCAGGATCATGGAGGAAAATGTACGCCGCGACTGGGTAAGGATTGGCGAAACCGGACAACGGCATCCGGAGCAGTTTGCAAACCAGCGGATTATCACTCATCATCACCCCTCTCTGCAAGGTGCAGAGAAGATTTCCTCCCCTCAGGCAACATCAACATTTCGAGGATGGTTTCATGAAAATTCGGAAGCAGCGTCTGATGTTGTGGACAGTTGCCCTTCTTTTGGCCAGTGGGCCGGTCGATGGGCGGGCCGGTTCTGGAACCCCCTCCGGAGGAGAACAAAACACGCCAGACGACAGTGTCTGGTCTGCCGAAGAGCAAAAGCAAGGATCGCTGGTGGCATCCGATCCGTTGGAACCCTGGAACAGGGCCATATTCACCTTCAACGACAAAGCCTCGGCCTGGGTTTTGGAGCCTCTGGCCCAAGGCTACAAGGCCTTGATTCCGGAAGGGGGGCGTGTTGCGGTACGCAATGTCTTTCACAATCTGAAAGCGCCCATCCATTTCACCAATGCCTTGTTGCAGGGCAAAGGTCAGGCTGCCGGTGAAGAATTGGGGCGGTTTGTGATCAACTCCACTCTGGGCGTGGCCGGTTTGTTCGATGTGGCGGCCCTGCACTTCAATCTCCACAGCAGCGATGAGGATTTGGGGCAGACATTGGGCCATTACGGAGTTGGCGACAAACTCTATCTGGTCTGGCCGATTCTCGGGCCTTCCAATGCGCGGGATACGGTCGGGGATGTCGGCGACTGGTTTCTGGATCCCCTGAACTATAAGCCAACAGATTATTGGGACCAAACGGGCATCAAGCTCTTTTCCAGAGTCAATGAAACCTCTCTCCGCCTGGAGGAGTTCCAGACCCTGCGCACGGCAACCCTGGATCCCTACATCGCCCTGCGTAATGGATACCTCCAGAAACGGCAGGAAAAAGTGGCCCATTGATCATCCCTGAACCCTGAAACCCGTACCCAGATGCGTTCCAATCACAAGGAAACCCCGTTACCCCTGGCCATCCTCGTACTGGTATTGTTGCTGGTGGGTTGCAGCAGACCCGCTCCAGACAAGATGCCCGTGGATCGGGAAAATTCCAACTTTACCTGGCCTGATCTGGCCAAGACCGACGTCAACCTGTTCGTTGAAACCAACCAGCATGATGTCATGGGTTACCTCAAACAGTTGATGATCAAGCTCTACCGGCGCAACCCAAACCAGTTGCAACGGGGTACCGTCCATCAGGCCGAGGCCAATGTCGGACGGGTTTTTGGGACCTTCCACAACTGGGAATTTGCCGAACTCAACAATGTCAAGGGTGTTGACTGTATTCGTCTCGCATTTCAGGAGTCCTTCACCGGTGACCGGGTCCTGGCCTACACGGTCGGGCTGGGATCCATGATCATGGCCTCCTACGAAAACAAGCGGGAATTTTATGTCCTGGACAGTCTGGACCCGCAAAAATTGTACAACAGTGCCCGCAACCTGGAACTGGCCCTGTGGCTTTTAACGCATGACCGGGATTCCCATGGCAATCTGTTCCTGCTCAGCAACGAAAGCGAAGGCACCGTCCGCAATCTCAGCTATGAGCGTCTGTTTGGTAAAATGATTGGCCTGCAAGACGCCCTGTCGCGGGTCGTGGCACAAAAGACCAAACGGCTGATCAAACAGGCCCTGCAATTTTTGATCTTCCTCCCCATCTGAACAAAGAATCTCTGCGGCCATCCCTGGCATTCCCGCCCCTCTGACCAGAAATGCGCCACCACCCGTCACCCAAGCCATGTGCCACCATCCGTCACCAGATCGCCGGAATTGACGCACTCCATTGAGTCCGCCCTTTCCGGGCGGGAAATACAACACAACCGGCAACCGAAACATTGAGATTGATACAATGCGCGTCTATACTCTTCAGGAGTCCTTTGTACCCGGTTTTGTTTTTGCTGATTTCTGTTATCTTTCAAATGGTTTTTGATACCTTGCAGCGGGTCTCGCCCTCTTTTTGCCGGCTTCCGTTGCCTGTCCGCCGGCTTCCGTTGCTTTTCGGCAGGTTTCTGTCACCTTTCAGCGGGTTTATGGAACATGCATGTGATAAGATGGTCTTATGCTCTCCCACTTCTGCTGGCCTGTACACTCTTCGGCTGGTCATCCTCGATGCCATTGGCCATGGCCGGAGAGCTGGATGAGATTCAGTCACTTGTCGAAAAAAGGCAGTTTCCGACGGCCATGGGTCGTCTCACCAATTATTTGAAGAGCAATCCGAAAGATGCCCAGGCCCGGTTTTTCAAAGGGTTGATCCTGGCCGAGGAACAAAAACAGTCCGAGGCCATTCAGGTTTTTCAGGAACTGACCGAGGAGTTTCCGGACCGACCCGAGCCGTTCAACAACCTTGCCGTGCTTTATGCGGAACAGGGGCATTTGGAGAAGGCCCGCGACATCCTGCTCAGGGCCATCAATTCCAAACCCGCCTATGCCACAGCCCGCGAAAACCTCGGGGACATCTATGCCAAGCTGGCCTCGCAATCTTACCGGAAGGCCTTGCAAATCAACCGTGAAAATCCTGTAACCGAGGCCAAGCTTGCCCTGGTACGCACGCTTTTCGTCACTTCGGGGTCCGGCCCCGGAGCCACACCAGGCCTGCCCCACTCCTCCGAGGAGCTGTTGCGCAAGGCACGCAACGAAGCCCTGGAAAAGGTTCGAGCCGAAAACATGGACAAGCTCCGGGCAGAAGCCCTCAGTCAGGTACGGGCCGAAATTCTCGAACAGGTCCGTACCGAGCTGCGCCAAAAACTCCATGCCGAAATCGTGGCCCAGGTGCGATCCACGGAAATGGAAAAAATTCGCGCCGAGGCCGTGACGCTCGCCCGCAACGATGAACACGAACGGGCCGACGCCGAAGTCCAGGAACGCACCCGATCCGAAATCGAAGCCAAGGCACGTGCCGAGAAAGAAAAAGCCGATCTGCTGGCACAACAAACCAGGGAAAAGAAAGCCCTGCCTGAAACAAAAACCGATAAATCACCCCCCACCCTGAAAAAAGAAACCAAAGAAGATGCCAAGGAAAAAGCCAAGGAAAAAGCCATCAAGGATGAAGCCCCAACCGCCATGAAGCAACTGGCCAAAGGCCAGATCAAAACGCCGGACCAGGCTGTCCGCACGGCCAATATGACCATGATTGACCAGGTTTTCGAGGCGGTTGAAAAAGAAAGCCGGGATCCAAAAGTGACCGATCAAGGCGATAAACAGTCAACAAAAGACAAAGACAAAGACAAAGACAAAGACAAAAGCCAGGACAAGAAAAAATCCAAGGACAATGAGCCGGATCACAATCAGACGGCAGGGAACCAGGTCCAACAAACGCAACTCGTCGAAAAGGCCGTGCGCGGCTGGGCCGAAGCCTGGTCGGGAAAACAGGTTCCCAGATATCTGGCCGCCTATACCCGGGATTTTCGTCTGCCGGCGGGATTTTCCCGGCGCGACGATTGGAAAAACAAGCGCAAATATTTGATCGAAAATGCACAATCCATACAGGTCGGCCTGGATGACATTCAAATCCACATGGAAAATCAGGGGCTTGCCAGAGTCAGCTTCATTCAGAGTTACCGCTCTGACAAATATCAGGATGTCGTGCGCAAATCCATTCTGATGAAAAAAGAAGGCAACGAATGGAAAATTTTTCAGGAAGGGGTGGATGGGTAAAGTCTGCCGCAAGGCACCGACTGGTTTGCTGATACTCCTGGGGGGAATATTCCTGAGTGGTGCCTGGGGTCTTGTCTGGGCTGAATCCCTGGGTCCCTTTTCCCCACTGGACTATCTTTCCGCAACCGAACGGTCACTGATCAAGGGACTGGAAGCTGTCCTGCGCCATGACCTGGATGGTGCCCTGCGAGAAATCGGTGAATTGACCCGGCAAAGGCCGGATTTTCGCCTGGCACATCTCATACAGGGGGATCTGCTCATGGCCAAGGCGGGTGATCTGCGTGGTTTTGGCCACGCTCAGGAGAGTGATCCCGAGGTCATGCATCTCCTGGATGAGGCCCGGGTTCGCATCCACAATTATCTGGACTCCCCCCCCAAGGATGCCATTCCCCAGAATTTGATCTATCTGGCACATGCCCAGGGCAATGCCATCGTGGTGGACATCACCCGGTCGCGTCTGTATCTTTTTCGACGGGTCAGTGGCCGTCCCGAACTGATTGCCAACTATTACATTTCCAGCGGCAAAAACGGATCCGGAAAAATCTTGAAGGGGGATAAAAAGACCCCGGTCGGCCTGTACTTCATCACCGACTATCTGCCCGGCTACAAACTCCCCCCCATGTATGGTCTGGGTGCCATGCCGATCAACTATCCCAATGAGTGGGACCGGCTC
Organism: Magnetococcales bacterium; assembly: GCA_015228935.1. Lineage (NCBI taxonomy): Bacteria > Pseudomonadati > Pseudomonadota > Magnetococcia > Magnetococcales > Magnetococcales bacterium. The sequence goes on from JADGCO010000002.1 coordinate 70,504, forward strand.
CTCAAAAAGACCGGCGACGGCATCTGGCTGCATGGAACCCCTCCCCTCACCTACAGCCGTCCACCCATGGCGAGCGATGGTTGCGTTGCCTTGACCAATATAGATTTTGAAACCATAGGCGAAGTGGTTGGCATCGGTACGCCGGTGATCATCAGCAATGCCGTGGAATGGCTGGATCCCGTGGAGTGGCGCGGCCAACTCGACTGGTTTCTCTCCCGTATCCAGGAGTGGCACAAGGATTGGATTAGCGGCAAAGTCGAACGGGTCTTGCGCCATTACTCCCCCGACTTCCAGAACAATCGCTTCGACCATGCTGGTTGGACCAAATATTTACGCCGCCAGTTTCAGGAAGGAACGACCGAAGAGACCAATTTTTCCGACATCAGCATCCTGGGATACCCCACCGAACAGCGCATGATTGTGGTCACCTTCACCCAGGAAGTCCGGGGCAAGGAGTTGTTCAAACAACCCCTGCGCCGCCAATACTGGCGGCTGGAAAAGGATCTCTGGAAAATTGTCTACGAAGATACAGGCTGATATCGTTACTGTGGTTTTTTTTTTGGGGATATGGGGGCCAACCACTCCGCATTGTGAGAAAAGACCATGCTCGCCAAAGCCACGCTCTCAACTCATGTCTTGATCGTTCGGAGAGACGCCACCACTGCCGAAGATCAGGTATTGCTCGTGCGACTCGCCTACCGGGATCACCGCAGCGGCAAGTGGTCTTTTCCGGGCGGTTTTGTGGACGCCGGTGAAAGTCTGCTGGATGCCTTGCGGCGGGAGGTTCGGGAAGAGGTGGGTCTGCATCTGGAAAAGGCCAATATTGTCCATATGGATCCCCTCCTGCAACAGGAGACACCCCATATCGGGTTTATTTTCCAGTGCGATGCCTGGCATGGGCAGGCGGCATGCCTGAGTCGTGAAATCACGGAGACTTTATGGGCCAACTACAGCACCTTTGCAACCATCGTGCGGGAAGGCAAAATGGCCTACCCACAAATGGCGTCCCAAATGTCCACCTTGGGATGGTCGTTTCCGGCTCTGGATGCACCAGGAGAAACCACATGACACACAATGGAATTCTCTGCCGGAGATCAACCTTGCTGACGGTTGCCGTTGTATCGCTCTTTTTCGCCACCCGGGCAACAGCCGAAACCGGATCGATTGGTCAGCAGACCATTCCCAACCAACCGGTCATTCCCAATCAACAAGCCATTCCCAGCCAACAGGCCATTCCCAGCCAACAGGTCACTCCCAACCAACAGACCATTCCCAATCAACAGGCCGGTACACCCGATGCGACTCAAGAAAACAAGACCCAGGAAGGAACCAGGGAAAGTCTGCAACGCGCCCGGCAACATTTTCTTGAAGGATTGCGCGCCCTGGGGAATGCCGGTCGCCAAACCTACGAAGAAAACGTTCCCGAAATCGAAGACCTGACCCGCAAAACCGTTGAAGAAACCAAAAAATTGATGCAGCAATGGGAAGAGCGTCTGCAAAAACTCGAACAAGACCTGACCACCCTGCCCAAACCAGCCCCATCAGCCCCACCAGCAAAACCACCCAAAAATACCGATGCCATCTGAAAAACTCGGACAGCGTTAAAAATTGATTCTTTCCTTCTCAACCACAAGCGGTCTGTTCAAGACGTGCCGGTGAATGGCCAAAATATACTCTCCCAGGAGACCGACAAAAAACATTTGCACCGAGAAGAGAAAGAAAAGCCCAATGACCATGGGTGCCAGGCCCAGGGCAAACTCATTCCAAAACATAAGCTTATACATGAGATACCCCAGGGCAACCAACAGACTGAACGCGGACATGAGAAAGCCGCCAATGGTTGCCATACGCAGGGGAAGTTTCGAATGGTTGGTGATCCCCAGCATGGCGATGTCATATAATGTAAAAAAATTATTCTTGGTCAATCCGCGCACCCGCCGTGGCTGATCGAATGTCACCGTTTTCATTGCAAAGCCAATTTCGTTTACAAGTCCCCTGAAATAGGGATAGGGATCCTGAAGGGCACGCATGTGTTCGACAACGATTCGATCATAAAGCCCAAAGCCGGTAAAATTATTGATCAGAGGAATTTCCGAGATGGCGTTGAGAAAGCGATAAAATAATTTTCGCAGATTGAAAACAATAAAATTTTCCTGCGCCGTTGGCTTGACGGCCACGACTTTCAAGAACCCCTCTTCCCAGGCTTCCAGAAACGCCGGAATCAATTCGGGAGGATCCTGCAAATCCGACACCATGGTGATCACCGCATCACCCGTGGCGGCCAGGAACGCATGCATGGGGGAGCGAATGTGGCCAAAATTTCTGGCATTCAGGATGACTTTGACCCGTTTGTCTCTTTGGGCCAAACCCCGCAGCTTGGCGGCGGTCGCATCCGTGGAGGCATTGTCGATGAGAACCATTTCCAGTTCGTATCTGGCCAGATTTTCGAAAACAAGGACCACCCGCCGATAAAGCTCTTCGACGTTCTCTTCCTCATTGAAACACGAAGCAACAACGCTGATTTTTTTCATGGAACCCTGACTGAGAGGCTGTCCATTAACCCTCGGATAAAAAAAATTGGAAAAAAAGATTTTATTGGGGATCCGCCCCAAACCCCGCCAGGAGGAAGGGCGCAGCCCTTCCTCCTGGACCTCCATCCCGGTTTTTCAAACGTTTTTCAATTTAAAACCCTCTCTGATAAATCAATTGCTTCAGTTCCGGCCTTTCCGCATAGGGACTGTCAATGTCATCGATCATGATGGAGGCATCTTTGGCAACGGGACGCAGCAGGCGTTCACCATTCATCAGTTCACGACAGGAAATCTGGCCTTTTTGGAGCGGAATGGCCAGATAGTAGTCAGCATCGGTCAAGACTTCACCCACGGCCATATCCCGACGCGCATAGACGCCACGCACGAGTTGATCCAAATAAACAATCTCCTTTTTTTGGGGAATCCGCTTTTGCAATCCCGAACTGCCACACATGACAACAGCTTTTTTCCAGGATTTGAACCAGTCATCAATCTGATGTGGCAAGGAACAGTAGGAAGAAACCGGAATACCATCCGCATCGATGTCGATATGGCGTTCGAAGGTCCTGGCTCCCTTGGCATAGGCCATCAGAATCGATGCTTTCCAATCATGGTATTCATGAGTGGAAAGTCCAATGACATGCTCCGGGTAACGGGTACGCAGAAAATCGATCTGATTGAGTTCCAACTCGTCATCTTCACTCGGATAGATCGACACACAGTGGTTGATGGCCAGAGGTATGTTGCGATTGGAAAAAAATGTCACCAGATCATCGATATCCTTAAGAGACGATCCTCCGGTAGAAACAATGACGGGTTTGCGGGTCTTGGCAATTTTTTCGACCAGAATCCAATCATTCAAGTCGGAACTGGCAATTTTGATGATATCGATGCCCATTTTTTCACACGATTCAACGGAGATTTCATCAAACGGGGTGGCCATGGGAATACACCCCGCACTCCGGATGGCCTGTACCAGTGTTTCGTAATCACTGTGCGACAGACGGGTATCGAGCGTTTTTTTGATGTAACGAATATCCTGACAATCCCGGAAATTTTTGTGGATGAATGAATCAATGTCGCGTATTTGCAATTTGATGGCTGCCTTGACATTGTTGAAGCGGACGATACGCGAAAAATCGGTGATGATTTTCAAACCCCGGTCCAAACGGCCCCAATGATTGTTCGCCATTTCCAGAACAAAAAGACCCTCGAACAGATGTTTGCCATGGTTCAGCATGATGCCTCCGCAGCGAAAAGATTGGACGCCAGTTCATCGGGATCCAGAAAGGGGTACATGTCTTCGAGTCGCGGCGACACGATGGTGCCATCGGGGAGTTGCCGGGAACTCATACGAGGCTCGAAACCCTGGCTGGGATCCAACACGACATGGAGCAGGCCGGGACCAGGAGCCGCCAGAAAATCACTTAAACCACGTTCGCTGAGCAACCCCTCCAGGCGGGTCGCCGGCAAACCGAACGCAAAGGCCAATTTGACAAAATCCGGAAATTTCACCCCGGTGTGCGGACTTTCTCCTGCCAGACGCCCAAAAAAGTTTTGCTGTGTGCTGCGGATGGAAAGATAGCCGCCATTATCCAACACCACAATCTTGATCGGAATATTAAATGAAACAACAGTTTGCAACTCTTGCACATTCAACATCAGGCTGCCGTCTCCGGCCAGACAAATGATGCGCCTCTGCTGGCCGCGCTGCCTGATGGCACCGTAATAACTGCCGATGGCACAGGGGAGATCGTGGCCCATGGAGGCCGAACCGGAGTTGGAAATCAGTCGCATTCCATCCTGCAACCGGGCCACCTGGGAAGTCACAATGCAGGCAGTGGCATTGCCGGTGACGATCACGTCCTCTCTGTCCAGACAATCGAACAAACGATCCACGAAATGATAGATATTGAGGGGCCGTGTGGCATCGCGATGGTGTTCCTGCACCACGGGATATTTCCGGCCACGTTCCCGGCACCAGGCAACCCAATCGGCATACGTAACGGGATCATGCCGCGAACGAACCATGGCCTCGCGGAGCGCCTGACAAAACAGTCCGGCCTCGGCATGCACGGATTGTTGTGCCCGGAAGGTTGGCTTGTGCAGTTCTGCCGGATCGATATCCACCTGGACAACGTGCGCCCGGTCGGCAAAGCAGGTCCAGTTATAGGAGATCTGACGGATGTTCAAGCGGGAACCGATCACGATCAGGAGATCGGCATTTTGTACGACAAAATTACCCTGACGGGTACCGATGGTGCCGGGTCTGCCACAAAACAGGGGATGATCGGAGGGAATCAGGTCGTGGGTCCAGGCGGTGACCACGGGAATTCCCGCCTGCTCGGCCAGGGCCATGAAGGCCGGGATGGCCCCGCCGATCCGAACCCCACTGCCCCCCATCAATACAGGCCGCTTGGCTGTGGCCAGGCGACTGGCCAATTCTTCAACCAGGGGAGACAGGGAAGCAGCATCCAGGGGTTGGGGACCGCTCTGCGACCAGGCAGGCGTGAGATGTTCCAGGGATTCAGGATCAATCGGCGCGGATTGGATATCGAGGGGAATATCCAGCCAGACAGGCCCGGGACGCCCGCTCTGGGCGATGGCCCAGGCTTTTTCCAGCTCCACGGCAACCTGTGCCGGATCCCTGAGAACAGCAGCATATTTGGTGATGGTCGCCGCCATGGGAACAATCTCGGCCTCCTGGTCTCCCAGTTGCCGGAGTCCGGGCACCGGGGTGGTAGCCAGACAGGTGGCCCGTTTGACCTGGCCGGACAACACCAGCAGCGGAATCGAATCCGTGTAGGCCCCAAACACGCCGTTCAGGGCATTGATCCCTCCGGGTCCCGTCGTCACCACCGCAACCCCCGGGATGCCGGCCACCCGGGCATACCCCTCGGCGGCCATGGCACAGGCCTGTTCATGGTGCTGATAGACCGGTTGCAGGCGGGGATGATGGCCAAAAGCATCGTTCAAAAACATGGCCCCGCCACCCGTCAGGGTAAAAATATGGCTGACACCCCAAACAGCCAGGCGATCAGCAATGTATTGAGCGACTGAGAGAGTCATGCGTTTTTTCCCTGCTCGATATCCCATCAAGACACTTTCCTGGACCTGCCAGGAAGACAGCTCCCTGGACCCGTTTCAGATAGACCCCTGCCCATGGCCGAAACAATGGTCAAGGCCGAGGACAGCAAATTTTTTGCTTGAAAAAAAAGCATGCCGGATAACTCCTAAGCCGTTTTGACCAGTGCTGAACGTAAGCTCATGTTTTGAAGCAGAAACAAAGAGACCAATAAAATCAGAGGATTGATTATGGACGTTAATGGCATGCCAACATAATTGACATGGTTTTTCGGAACGAGCATAAAGACAGAAACAATAAATACAACTCGATCCTGATTGGTTAAGATATTTTTCGAGTTTATCTGACCAAGGATAAGCAAGGGTGCAACAAACACCAGCAAGTGGTACTCGGCACAAATGGGTGCCAGGAGTACATACAAACAGACAAGAACAAAGGAGACGACTGCCGGCTTGCTTTTGTGTGCATGAATGCTCAAAATCGCAAGGATCATTGCCATGAAACTGACCAACAGAAATATAGACCACTGATCTCCATGGTTCAAGGGCAAACTTGCCATATGTGTACCATTTTTGACAAGCGACCAGAGTGACGCATTGAAGGAATCTCCCAAAGAACCAATTATGTAATGAACTTTGTAAATTTCCAATCCACGCAAAAAATTGGTAATCACATAATCCGGATAAAGTGTTTGTTCAATCAAGAAAAAAACAGTCAAGATAAATAGAGAGGACGCAAGGGTAAATAAAAGTTTCGCAACTGCCTCCTTAAAGCCAAAAACAACCGGGAGGGCAAACAAAAAGATCAACGCAACCGGACGGATATTGATGGCAACAGCCAGGAACAACAGACTTCCCATGCTGACCTTGCGTTGTCCAAAACAGTGGACCAAAAATAAAATGATTAGAATTGAGGTGAACCCGGCGTTATAATTCCCTCTGGAAAAAACCAACATGGCAGGATAGGTCACCAGACACAGAATAACCGTTACCAGTTTGTATCGAACAGATCGGTTGCCAGGGTGCTGAACACCATGAGAAAGCCAAATGACACCCAGCATATAGAAGCCAAACCAGACCCATAGAGCAATTGTTGCATTCTGTGTTGAACTGATAAAATAGGCGCAAAGTGTGAACAGGAACTGTGAAAATGGAGGGTGATGAAAATGAGTCAAATCTCCCGCCCAAAGGCTGCTAATACCGCCGTAGGGATTGTGTATCAGGTAGTCCTGATACAATTGAGGCCAACTGGCAAATGCCGTCTTATTTAATAATGGCAATGTAATAAATTTGAACGAAAGCGAAACTTTTATCAAATCCGCAAAGCGATCATGCTTCATTTGGAAGTAAAAAAAATCAAATAAATTATCAATACCGTACTTCATGGAAAAAAAAATAATATCAATGGCCGTTGCTACAACAACAAGATAGACTGAGATTTGCAGCAGTTTTAATGGATCGGCGATGCCTTGAACATTCTTTCGACCACTGGAAAGCCATGTCTGGCCCTCATTTTTTTTATCAGATTGAAAAGACTGGTGAGTCATATGAATTGATCCTGTCTGCCTGACTGTCCCGCTCTCAGGGGCTGTCCTATAACTTGTTGATTTAAAAAAATAATTAAAAACGGGGATGGAGGATCAGGAGGAAGGGCTGTGACCTTCCTCCTGGCGGGGCTTGTGACTTAAGCCCAAATAAAATCATTCTTTCCAATTTTTTTATCCGAGTGTAAATGGACAGCTTCTGAGTTCCATTATTTTTTGGGGATCCAGAGGCATATTGATGAACACGAACAGTGGTACTGTCCGATAAGCAACTCCTCAAGATCTGGATCACTGAAAGCAGATTGCCTGACTCGTTCCGGAATGTGCTTCATTTTCATTGACACATTCCTTATGAAGCAACCGCATAGAGAACTGTATCAAAACCGTTATGGGCATGGCAACGAAGATAAAAACGGTAACCAAGAGATAATTCTGCCAGAAAAAGGGGAATGGACCATAAATGATCTACAGTATGATAAACACTGATCGCCAAACGCGGTCGATACCGTTCGATCAGAATTCTGGCTCCTTGCAAAGCTTCCAATTCGGCACCTTCGATATCCATCTTGATCAGAGTGGGAGCAAAGGCCATGGCCGCATCATCCAGGGAAACCACGTCAATGACACGATCCCCGGACGGGGAGAGATGCGCACTACCGCTCCCTTCAGGAGAAAAATTCAAGCGATTCGTTCCACTCCAGACTCCGGCCTGCCTGGCTTGACCTTGGTTCATCTTTTCCAATACGGTACAAAGTGTCTTGAAATGGTCAGGGTGAGGTTCGAAAGCCAGAATACTGTCCAATAAAATACCATTTGCAACAAAGTTTTGTACAGTATCTCCCACGAAGGCTCCGCAATCGATCAGACGAACGGGAGTCGGCAAAGGTGGTACATCTTCGGGAAAATACTGTCTGGCAATATCGGGAGGCGACAGGTCTTGATAATTGCCGAACCGGCGTAACGCGACAAGCTGCGAGAATGTACGTTTGCTGGAATCGTCCTGAAACAAAAGTGCCGCTTTGGTTACCGATGGTGTGACAGCAATCCAATCGAAGTTTGTGTTGAGCCAATAGGCGTTTTCTGGCAACCATGCATGCGCACGGCAGAAATCAAAGTACGTGGTCATATACAAAAAGCCAAGCCCCTTCAAGAATTCAACGAGTGCTGAAACAGAAACGGCAGGGTTGTGAATGGCGACGATGACTTCGACCTCACGACAGGTCACATGCAGAGAGGCCGTCTCGGGCAAAAAAACCTGTAATCCATCCAGAACAGGCATATGCCCGGCCCGAATATCGATGAAACAAACCGGTTCGATCTCCCGGGAACGCAGAAATCGCAGAATATCTTGACCTGTTTTTCCTGCTCCGTATATGACCGGCAACATTGCCCTGTTTCCCTGTTCATCCTGGTTTCCAGATCAATCCGGTCTGGCAGATTCCGGACTGTGCCATTGCAAAGCCTTCTTCACATGAAAAAATCCCACGACAAACTGGATATCCAGGACATGTGGAAAGCAAATAAAAACAAAACAATACACCCTGAACGACACAGCATGATCGTCCCGGAAATATTTATACTCGACATCACCCCCAAAGTCGATATCCTCTCACTTTCTCTTGATCGAAAACAGGATTTTTTTTCACTGATGACGTTTCACCGTTTTGCCCCCATGCAGCGTATATGGCACCGCCATTTGTTCCTGGATTTGTTCAAACGGGGCAAATCCCGGAAAAAAGTGGCAAAAACAGAGCCATAAAGGTGCGAATCAGCAGAAAACGTTGAAGCGTTCATTTCACAGGTCCATGACACTATTGGAGTGGTATGAAAAATTGGCTACACTGGCAAGGATTCTCGATTTTAATATTATTTTTCAGGTCTGAAGACACATCGTGTTCAGTGGAGGCAGAATGCCCAAACCGGTGGAAGAGTATACAAATGACGGTAGTATTCCGTCCGTCGTGTCCTACATGGCCGAAATGGTCTCCCGCAAGGAGGTGATCTTCAGGTTGGCCATACGGGATATGACGGTCAGATTCAGACAAACACTGGCAGGAATTGCGTGGCTTGCCATCAAGCCAATGATTATGGCGGTGGTTCTGGTTTTTGTATTCGGCAGGGTTTCAGGCATGGAAGTTTCTTCGTCATCCCCATACCTGATGGTCGTCATGGCAGGGCTTGTACCGTGGCAATATTTCTCCCTGGCCATGTCAGAAGCAACAACTTCCATGGTCAACAATCGGGATCTGGTAACCAAAATATATTTTCCAAGAGCAAATATTCCCTTATCCGTGATCGTAGGACTCACCACAGAACTGGTGGTGGCGTTGGCAGTCATGGCCTGTTTGATGGCCTGGTACGAAATCTGGCCCGGATGGCGATTGTTCGCGTTGCCATTGTGGACAGTGGTGCTATTCCTGTTGACCTTCTCTTTGGGCTTGTTCCTCTCCGCCTTGAACGCCTACTACAGGGACGTGCAACATGCTCTGCCTTTCGCCTTGCAAATGAGCATGTTTGCCAGCCCGGTGGGCTACGAACTGATCAATGTTCCCATTGAATGGCGGCTCCTGTACTCCCTTAACCCATTTGTTGGCGTGGCAGAAGGGTTCCGGTGGTCACTTTTGCCTGGACACCCATTTGATTCAACGGCATCGGTCATTGCGATTTTGACGACAATACTCTTGGTACCGATATCCATGAAAATCTTCCTTCTTATGGATCGTGTTCTTGTGGACAGAATTTAAGAGGCTGTCCCATTTGTTGCCGGAACCCATGACGGTCTTTCATGTCGTTCATTTTTGAAAACCATCTTGTGATTTGACAACTTCCCTGAGGAGGAGATTGTGCCTGGAAATGGTAAGGTCGTCGTGGAATCGCTGTCGAAAAGTTTCCGAGTGGCCCGTGCGCCCGCCAGTCTGAAAGAATCCATATCCGGGTTGGTTGCCCATTTTTTCACGCCTGCTGCAGAAAAATCGGATGATTTGTTTTGGGTTTTCCGGAACCTGAGCTTCGATGCGGTCCCGGGAGATGTGGTCGCCATCAGGGGAAAAAATGGGGCCGGCAAATCAACGCTGCTCAAAGTTCTCAGTCGGGTGATTCCGCCCACGTCCGGACGCGCCATGGTCAAAGGAAAACTGGCTCCCATGCTGGAGGTGGGAGCGGGTTTTCATCCCGAGCTGACCGGCAGGGAAAACGTGTTTCTTTCCGCAGCGATTTTGGGCATGTCAAAGGCCGAGATACGCAATAAATTTGACGCCATTGTCCAGTTTTCTGGTGTAGAGAGGTTTCTGGATACACCGGTCAAACATTTTTCCAGTGGCATGTATATCAGGCTGGGATTTTCCGTGGCGGTTCACTGTCAGCCAGATGTCATCGTGGCCGACGAGGTTTTCGGGGTCGGCGATGCCGAATTCAAAGAAAAAAATTTGCAGCGCATGCTGGAATTAAAAAATGAAGGAACCATCATTCTTTTTGTAACCCATGACGAGGAGTTATCAAAGAAAATAGCCAACAAGGAAGTTTTTATATCATAGAAGTCTCTCTGCGGATTTCGTGCCTTTTTTTAATAGACAAAGAAACGCCTCTGAAGTTAATTTTGAATGTAGCGTTTTTTATAAAATCTGACAAACAAAATCCATAGAAGTTTTCTCGGAAGAAGCAGTGCCGCAGCGATGCCTTTTAAATCATTGAATGATCCATACCGGAGGTATGGAAGGGTTGGCAGAAGTGAATAGAGAAGATCACGGCTTTTGCCACTGTTGATGGCTTTCAAGACAAATCGCTTTGCAACGGATCGCGCCACGTAGGCATCGGCATCACGGCGAATTTTAGAGATGTTTTGACGTGTGGGATTAAATTGACAAACGACACGACAGGCCTCGCTGATGATTTTTTGAGACTCTCTTGCCCATTCCAGGATGGAAACACCTGTAGAAACATTGACCCAATTGCTGTTGAAAGCAATATAGTTGGAAAGCGGTTCGGGAATGCAACCGACATTTCCCATGAAAGCCATTCTGGTCCAGTAAAACATGTCCCCAAACAAATTGCCTGGTGGAATCTCACCTATTGTTCTCAAATGGGATGTGCGCACGACGCACGCACACCAGCAGACATCTCGCTGTCCGGCAAAAACGGCTGCCATAAAATCAACTCCACTTTCGACCAACGGACCAGTCAAGGCTCTCGTGGCCAGGTCATTATAGTAAATCCAGCATCCCGTATACACAAAAGACAGGTTCGGGTAAGTGTCGAAGTGAGCCACGCATTTGGCAATGAAGTCCTTTTCAAGATAATCATCATCTGACAGACCAATAAAAAATTCACCGCGTGCTTGAGAAATCAAGAAATTTCCATGCTCACAGGCGGGAATCGTGACATCACGATGGAAGATCCGTAATCTGGGGTCTGCGAAACGACCCATCACTTCCCGGGTATCATCTGTAGAACCATTATTGGATACAATAATTTCCAGGTCTCGATAGCTTTGAGACAGTGCGCTGGCGATGGCTCGCCCCACAAGAGCTGCCCGGTTGAGAGTTGGAATCACGATACTGACTCGTGGATGATGTGGATGATATTGTCCAGGGTCAGACATGAGAACCTCTCAGAAAATCACTGGAAACTTCGTTTTCATACGATAACATCATGTTATCATCGTTCTGAAACTGGAACAACCTGCAACAGGAATCTTGATTCTCCAATTTCAAATAGATTTATATCATCTTTGCAAATCTCCCATCTGGATACCCAATAAGGGTGCCATGGTCAACCGAAGCCAGTTCGCTACCCTGTGCCCGAGGAAACGACAGCATAAACCATAAATGCGAAACGCCTTCAATTTAATACGAAACTGATTGATCTGGATTGGGTTTCGCATGGAACAGTGCGCACACATCATTCCTTCCAGACGACCCTGAAGAAGATTCTGGCGCAATACCTTGACTTCTGTCCCATTCAAAACCTCATGGAGCGGATTGTCGTTGATATTGCCAATCGGTTTGTCATAGGCGCAACACGGTCTCACCTCCCCCTGGGCACACAGAAGGACAAATTTCCAAGGGTCAAGACAATCACGTGTCAGACCTGTTTCAACAACACTTGTTGACTCCCAACCAGGATCTTCATCCGAAGATGTGTCGATCTTCGATGTTTTGTCCTGAACCGAAACCGGGATTGCCGTTCTGATGGATTCCAGGAGTCCGTAATGCACATCTGCTTTACATCCGGATTTCCGAACAAGATCAATGGCACTTTCAAGGGATTGCAAGGCGCTCTCCAGCTCTGGTTTCGGAAGGGTCTTGACATGGTACACGTTAAACGCCCCGGTAATGTCCTTTTGCTTGTACATCCCTGAAAAGTAGAAACCCGTTACTCCATTCCGAATACCCAACCGAACCGTCTCCTCCAAGCCGTGAACGGTTTTATCCGAAACCACCATACTGAACCAAAACTCTGGCCCTCGCACACCAATTTGTCGTGCAGAATTTTGAATACGTTCCATATTTTCAAGAACGGTCGGCAGATTGGCACCGCGTCGAATCTTCGAGAACAGCTTCTGGTCTGCTGTATCTACACTCACTTGAATCGTTGCGAACCGGGCAAGTACTTCAACTTCATCATCGGTGAGCAAGCGGGCAAGGTTGGTTACGATGATATGCGCAATTCCAGTATCCAAGGTTTTGCGGCAAATGTGTTCCCATCCTTTTCGCATCGTTGTTTCTCCGATGCGATTTGGGTAGATCTGGCTCAATCCCCGCATCCGAAGGAGCTGAATCGTCGCCAAGATATACTCCTCTGGAAGATCAATGCCTTTCTGAAACTTTTCTGCATCAGAACTCTTATTACAATAAACACAACGGAGATTACATTTGGTTGTAAATTCAATCATCGCCACAAACGTGACATCAGAATAATCAAGTCGCAGGGGCAACATGGGCATGATCAACTGATACGCATACTGCAAGCCCCCCCGTATGATTCGCGAACGATCTAAGAAAACTGATCTGAACCCGACTCCCATTGATTCCCCCTCGGCAGCATCTTCTTCATGGCTTCGCCAACCATCTCTATGAATTCGTTGTTGTTCATGGAAACGAACTTAACATTTTCGTTGTGCATGGTCAATAAAACTGTTGCGTCAGGCCAGCACATGAACAGGTGCCAAAAAGCCCTTCAATCTGAAAGCCGCTCTTCGGACCGGTCTGGCAGACTCCGGGCTGCCCAGTGCAGGGTTCTCTTCAGGGCCACATCAAGAGAAACCTGTTGCCGCAATCCCAACTCTTCCCCAATGCGCGTCACATCCGGAAGATAACGATCCACCGGATCCTGCCGTTCACCCTGGATCAGGACCTTGACCCCACACAGGCCAGCAATTTTTTCGGCCAGCATTCCAATACTCAGGGCTGCCGGGGAACCGACATTGTACGCCCGGAGAACCGGTGCCCGGACCAGGAGATGCAGCAACCAGATGACCAGATCACTCATATACAGGTAGGAACGCACCGTGCGCCCATCCCCCTGGACCACCAAGGGTCCGCCCAGCAGGCCATCACGCACAAAATTGCCCACGGCAAAGTGGGCATCCAGGGGCATATGGGGACCCACAAAGGCAAAACAGCGTGCAATACGAACCGGCACACCACGCCGCCTTCCGGCCACGGTACACCAGGTTTCGGCAGCCCGTTTGCCTTCGGCATAGGCACTTTTCACGTTCAGAGGATCCGGTCCACTCAGAGTGGATTCTTCATGGGCGGTCCGATTATCCGCCAAAGGCCCATAAACCGCCCCGGAACTCAACAGCAGAAAGCCCTTGCAACGCGGTCCCGCCCACGTTAAAGCCTGACGGGTACCATCGACAATTGTGGTCAGGGTTTGTGCCGGGTCTTCAGCATTGAACCTGACATGGGTGTTCGTGGCTGCATGAATCACGTAGTGGGGATCCAGACCGGCTGCAACATGCCGGTCGGTCACGTCACCGGTCAGCCAATGCAGGCCAGGAGCCACGAAGAGTTCAGGATGACGTTGGGAAAAAAGTTCAGGCCGACGCGACAGGGCAAAAATCTGCATCCCCAGGGCATGACATTGATTGGCCGTCACCAGAACATCCAAAAGCCAAGTGCCGAACCAACCCGTGGCACCCGTCACCAGAACCGTGGTACCAGCCAGTTCCGGCCACAAGGCAGCCGTTCCCTGAAAAATTTCACACATATCCGTATCGTCCAGACCGGACAGGGAACGTGACACCAATCCCGGCGAGGAACATGACGCGACACCTGACAGGGAACGTGACGCCGGACCTGACTGGAAATATGCAGACGACTTTCCAGACAAATCAAACAATTGCCCCGCATGTAATATATCCGACACCGTGTCCATGTTCAGCATCTTCCCATTTTCCCCGAACCGGAAACAGGGGAAAAAAATTCAGCTTCCCTGTCGTCCGGTACCAGACACACCTCCCAAGGCATGAACAAACCGGAATCGTTCTCAACATATTAATTGCAAGTGACATGAAAAATTGGCTACAATGGCAAAGTTGCCCGCAACAAATGGGGTGATACATCCAAGCCAATCTCCCGCGACAGAACGATTCTGCCCGGGGAATCTATGGATTGACGCAACGGGACGCATTCAGCTTTTGCCAAAGGATTTCCAGGAAAAAATTTGATTCCCTACTCTATCGTGGGGGCGAACAGGTGGGGTTGTCCTACAGTTCAATTTTTCCAGGAATACGGGGATAACAGGGAGATAATACAAAGATGACGACACGCAATGAAGAAACCAACGCCAACCTTCACCCCTCCCATCTGATCGACCAGGTGGTCTTTGGCGACTGTCGGGATCCATTCGCCTTTCTGGGCATGCATTCAGCAGGAGAAGGCACCCTGACCGTGCGCTCCTTTCTGCCCGGCGCACACCACGTCTTCCTGGTCAACCAGGAAACCAACGCCGTCGTCGGCGAGATGAAACGCATCCATGACTGGGGCTTCTTTGCACTGGAAATCAAAAACCAGAAAAAACGTTTCCCCTATATTTTGCGCGCCGAGTTCGGCCATGGACCCGTTGACCTGCATGATCCATACCGGTTGTGGCCCGTCCTGGGCGACATGGACAACTATCTTTTCGGAGAGGGAAACCATTGGCGCATCTATGATCGCCTGGGTGCCCATCCACAAATCATCGATGGCGTCGAAGGGGTTCTCTTCGCGGTCTGGGCACCCAATGCCCTGCGTGTCAGCGTGGTCGGTCCCTTCAATAGTTGGGATGGACGTCGGCACCCCATGCGGTTGCGGGTCGAAAGTGGCATCTGGGAGTTGTTCCTCCCCATGGTGCGCCCCGGCGACCTCTACAAATATGAAGTCAAAGGCTCCAACGGCGGTCTGGTCCCCCTCAAAGCGGATCCCTACGGACGGGCCTGCGAACCCTCCCCGGGCAATGCCTCCATCGTCATTGCCAACAGCGACTACAAGTGGAATGACAGTCAATGGTTGGAACATCGTGCCAAACATGACTTCTATCACACCCCCATGTCCATCTATGAAGTCCACATCGGCTCGTGGAAACGCAAACCCGAAGAGGGACATCGCTGGTTGAACTATCGGGAACTGGCTGAAGAGCTGGTCCCCTACGTCAAGGAAATGGGCTTCACCCACATCGAAATGATGCCCATCTCCGAATTTCCCTACGACCCTTCCTGGGGCTATCAACCGGTCGGCCTGTTTGCCCCGACCAACCGCTTCGGCTCCCCGGATGACCTGCGCCACTTCGTGGATCGGTTTCATCAGGCCGGGATCGGTGTCCTGATGGACTGGGTCCCTGGCCACTTCCCGACCGACGCCTTTGGTCTGGGCCGCTTCGATGGCACCTGCCTCTACGAACACGATGATCCCCGCCTCGGCTATCATCCCGACTGGAATACCCTGATCTACAACTATGGCCGCAATGAGGTCTCCAATTATCTCATCGCCAATGCCCTGTACTGGATCGAACAGTTCCATATCGACGGCCTGCGGGTGGATGCCGTGGCCTCCATGCTCTACCAGGATTACAGCCGTCAGGCCGGACAATGGCTCGCCAACCGCTACGGCGGCAACGAAAATCTGGAAGCCGTCGAATTCCTCAAACGACTCAATCGCCTCGTCTATCAGCAAGGGGCGGGTGCCATCACCATCGCCGAGGAGTCCACATCCTGGCCCATGGTCTCCAGACCGGTCGATTCCGGCGGCCTCGGTTTCGGCTTCAAGTGGAACATGGGATGGATGAACGATACCCTCTCCTACATGCACAAAGATGCCATCTACCGCCGCTACCACCACAACAAACTCACCTTCGGCATGCTGTACAATTACCACGAAAACTTCATCCTGCCGCTCTCCCATGATGAGGTTGTCCACGGCAAATGTTCCCTCCTGGACCAGATGCCCGGCGATGCCTGGCAAAAATTTGCCAACCTGCGGGTCTATTACACCTTCATGTATTGCTACCCCGGGAAAAAACTCCTGTTCATGGGCGGCGAATTTGCCCAGGGCAGAGAGTGGACACATGAATACAGCCTCGATTGGCATCTGCTCGAACATGTCCCCTATCACCAGGGTGTCTGGCGTCTGGTGCGGGATTTGAATCGCCTCTACACCTCGTTGCCGGCCCTGCACCATATGGATCATGAACCGGGTGGCTTCGAGTGGATTGATTGTCACGATCACGACCAGAGCGTCATCTCCTGGCTGCGTCGCGGCATGAACGGTGAGGAAGCCGTCATCATCTGCAACTTCACCCCGGTTCCCCGACATAACTATCGCATCGGGGTCCCCAGAATGGGTACCTACTGCGAACGTCTCAACAGCGATGCCGCCGAGTATTGTGGTGGCAGCATCGGCAATATGGGCAGTGCCGTGGCCGAAGAAGTCCCTTTCCATGGCAAACCCTGCTCGCTCTCCATTACCATTCCCCCCCTGGGAGGTCTGGTCCTGATTCGGGATGAAGGTCCCTGAAGACGTAGCCGTTCTGAAAAAACCCACCTGGCCCGAGGCCGGTCCCGATTCCCGATCAGGAATCGGACCGGCTTCGGGTCGGTGAGTGTGGCTCAATTTGTTTTTGATCCGTAGGTGTTCTGGTGCATGACCAACTGGCCCAGGCCATCCGGGAGGCCGTCCATGAGTTTTTCCTGGCCTTCCTCTCCCTGGAAGTCCAACCGGGACCGACATTTCGCAAACCGGCTTTTGAGTTTTATACGCCACCGCAGGCCGATGTCACCGGTGTTGTGCGTCTCAGTGGTGCCTTGAACGGGGGAGTTCATCTCTCCGCCCCCATGCATGTGGCCCTGGCCATGAGCAGCTCTTTTGCCGGCGAACCCATCGAAAACATGACCGACGAGGCCAAGGATGCCTTCGGCGAATTGACCAATCTGGTGGCCGGAGGTCTCCAATCCCGCCTCGCCGATACCCTGGGAGAAATCACCCTGACACCACCCCTGGTGGTCTTCGGTGATCAATATATCATGCCCGTCAAGGTCAATTTTTCCTCCGTAAAAACCTATTTTCGCATCGATGACGGACCCTTTTTTGTCGAGTGTTTTTTCATTTGAATCAATAAAATTTAAAGGAGCCAGCCCCTGGACCCCATTTTCAAAAATCCCCTGCCCATGGTCGAAAGGATGATCATGGCCGCATTTTCAGACTATTTGGCATGCAGGCTTTTATTGATCCGATAAACATAGGCCAGAACTTCGGCAACGGCCTTGTACAGCTCTCTGGGCACGGCCTCGCCCAGATTGACCTTGCCCAACAATCCAACCAGATCAGGATCTTCCATGAGGGGAACCCCGGCCTCCCTGGCCCGTTCCATGATCACTTCAGCGATGCGTCCCTTGCCGGAAGCCGTGACACGCGGTGCCGGATCCTGACTCTTCTGATAACGCAGAGCCACGGCCTGTTTCATGGTGTACCGGGTGTTGGAGTCGCCGTCAGTCACAATGCCTGATCTCCCGCATGAAATAATCTTGCTTCGAGCCGTGCCGCAATTTATACATGAACGCCATGCACCTGCCCATCAAATACCAACTGCTTGAGTATCAAATTGAGCGTGTCCTTGGTCAAGGCGGATTCGGTATCACCTACCTTGCCCACGATACCAATCTTGATCAAAAGTCGGCCATCAAGGAATTTTTTCCAAGATTCATTGTCACCCGCCAGGATCATGCTCGCGTGGTCGTGAATTCGATTCATCCCCCGCAAAAAAATTCCAAACGGGGCCTGGAACATTTCATGGATGTGCTGTTTCCCGGATCCCCCCATGGAGACCATCCCAATCAGCCCCAAACAGATATCAACAAGGATTCCTCCGACATTAAAATGTTCAAAACAGGCATGAACCGTTTTTTGCAGGAGGCAAAAACTCTTGGAAAATTTAATAATTTGAATATTGTGAGAGTCAAAAGATTTTTCAAGGCAAACGGCACGGCCTACATGGTCATGGATTATGAAGAGGGCGAAACACTGGATATTTTTCTGAAAAAACAGACCAAAAATATTTTAAAGAAAGGATTGATGAACGAGGAAAACCTGTTCATTTTTCTGCGTCACGTTTGTGATGGTCTGGCTCATGTTCACAAGGCAGGGGTGATTCATCGTGATATCAAGCCAGGTAACATATTAATACGTCCCAATGGCGTTCCTGTATTGATTGATTTTGGCGCAGCCCGACAAACCATGATGGCTCACGGCCAAAAATTGACGACCATGGGAACACCGGCTTATTCCCCACCCGAACAGTTTGCAGCCGATGGCGAGCAGGGTCCATGGTCCGATATTTTTTCGCTGGCTTCCGTCCTGTATTTGATTGTCACCGGTCAACGTCCCATCAACGCCCAACAAAGAAATTGTGCCATCATCGAAAATCGACCGGACCCTTTACTGTCCGCCTCATCCCTGGCCAGGGGGAGTTATCCTGCACGACTTTTGGAAGCCATTGACTGGGGATTGAAACTGGACAAAACACAACGTCCGCAAAATCTCGAACAATGGCTGACAAAAATGCGCATGGTGTCCAATACCCCCACCGTGCAACATCATGAAGCTCAACCTGAAAGCAAATCGTTCCCAGACAAGGTTCGCGATGAACTGTCCAAAATACGGACCTGCCTGCTCCCCTCCCTGCTTGCCATGACCTTTGGTGTCACTTTGTTTGCATCGGGGGAACGTTTACTGCTCCATCGACCCGTGAACAAAACCGGTACAATTTCACCGGCTCCCATGTCTGTTCCAGAAGAAAAATCATTTATTCCAGACAGTTCTGTCACAACCCAGGCATCAAACAAACCGCCGATCCCGAACAAATCCAGGGAGCAATTGCCCCCAACAAGACAAATTTCCACAAAAGATGATGATAAAATACCCACAATTCAGGACAATAAAAACAACCCCGACACGGTACCTGCAACCCCACCTCAGACAGCAACCTCACCAACAATCCAATCAGAAGACCAATATCGTCTTACGATCAAAACGACCCCACCCAAAGCCACCATCCGTATTTTAAACATCAAACCAAAATATGAACCGGGAATGCTTCTGCCATCTGATTCTTATCATATATCGGTTGCGAAAGAAGGATACCAGACTCGGACAGAATGGATTAAAATCGAAAACTCCGATCTGGAAATAACGATCAATCTTGAGCAGATCGTCAAATAAAATGACGGACATGCATGTCGTAGACCCGTTTTCAGACTAGATTTCAGCATTGAAAATATCGTAAAGGGCTTGTGAACTCATCAAATAAAATTTGTAGCGGCCAAGCTTTAACAAATCCCCGTTTTTAAGCACACTTTCACTGTTGCTACTCAACAAAACACCATTTATATATATTTTATTTTTGGCACCACGATCCTTGATAAAACAATCTTTATGAACGACACGTATCTCTGCGTGTTTCTTGGAAATAGCGTAATCCGGAATGACGATATCACTATCAGAATCGCGACCGATTGTTAATTTTTCTATACCGGTTCCGAAAGTATCCTGTTTTTTGATCAGGGGATAGAGTGCCCATTCAAGCATGACTTGTTCTTCCTGGTCGGATCGGGCAGCAATTTTTTCTTCTTCGAAAAATTTCGTCATTTCCTGGTGGGTCAAGGTGAACAAATTGCCTTTGACCACGGAAGATCCGACCAGGAATGGCATGGGAATCATGCGGATAAACGCATCTTTTTCATGTTTGTTGGCCCAGGAAGCCAACAGCGAAAACTCGACCCGCCCCGAACCCAACATGGCCTTCCGAATATCCAGGGCCACAGGTTCATGGACATTCTTTTCTTTGCCCTGGGATTGAACGTGTTGAAAATATTTTGCAAAAAAACCACCAGCCATCGGGTCTCCTCCGGGCGTGCCTGCTGATCGAAGCCTGTTTCAAAATCCCGGCACGGAAAAATCTGGAACCATTGCTCCCTGCCTTGATTCTACCTGGTGGACCGACGACCATCCAGACCTGAATAAGAAACTGTCCAAAAACAAGTTGAACATTTCAACCGCTCGGACAATTCGAGTTATTCATGGACACATCCTGCACAGGGAAGCAACCCATCCATTACAGACCAGGAGTGGTCCACCAAACCGGCATCCAACGAATCTCTTTTCCCCTGTATCCTGGCGATGAGATGGCGGACAGATGATCGAATCCTTCGATACCATTCGTCAAGAAACATGCGTTCCGTCACCTGTCTCGTCAGCGAAAACATCCTGCAACGAATTGGAGTTCAATGCACGATCCGTCCACATTTCAAGGGTCTCCAGATTGGCGGCACGAACCTTCGGCTCAACCCAAACGGGCAGGTTGGAAAAATGATGGCGCAGAATTCGGAGCAAAATGGCAGCCCCACCTTCCTTGATTCCTTCCTTGATTCCTTCCTCGATTCCTTCCTTGATTCCTTTCTCGCGCCCTCCCTGCTCCCACTCTTTGACCCAACCTTCAACGGTTTCTGCCAACATGAGACGAACCTCCTTCAGATCATTCATTTCCGGAATGGATTCCGGAATACCGGGATTTTTTTTCGCCAGTCTCGGCAAAAGGATTTGACCCAACCAACTGGCAATTGTCCGACGTAATTCTCTTTGTTCCGAACCCCTCAGCCACAGGTCCAACTCCTGGACCACTTGTCGAACGTCGGCAAGAGTGCGGCTTTTTTCCAACCTGAACAGTGCTGCAACCACATTGTGCATTGAACTCAATACATCATTTTGGTAGTGATGCGCATCGACCAGCAGGTAACGCATATGCGGGCGACAAGCCTCCAGACCAGGGGGATAATCATCGATCAGGTCAGCCACATCCATGGATGCCGTCCACCGCCGCCGCCCATTATACAACACAATAGGAACAACAGGTGGAAATTTTTGGCCTGCCGGAATTTTTCCGGACTGGCGCAGATCCTGGTAAAGCAGCTTTGTATACAGGTCAGTTCGCAAGGCCATGATATCATCAACCGTGGATTGCGGCTCCAGAATCAAATAGATATACAACCATCGGTCCATTTTCTGCCAGCGGACTTTCCAGACTAAGTCGTTGATTCTCTTTTGAAAATTATCGCTGACATACACCGGATTGACTTTTTCCAAGGTGGAAAAGTCCAATCCGGCAACCCAATCCTGTTTGATAAAACCATCCATGAGGTCCTGGACCATCCTGGAACAAGAAAACAACTTTATGTAACCAAGATCATGCACATTCATGGGATATTATTGCTCCGGAAAAGTTGCCGTGCAGGCCAGGCGCAAGTGACCAAAACCATGACGCCATTTCATATCAAGCATTTGCAGAAAAACCGCCACCAAGGCCAATGGCTTCCAACCGACTGCTGCGCATGACCGCCCCGGATTGACAGGAGAGATCGAGAGAACTCAAGGGCAACCCGGCCTCCTGGATGGCTGCACGCAACTCGGCAATACGACTGCGCAAGGCAACGAGGGTGGCATCTTCTTCGGCAGCAACGCTGATGCCCAGCAGACCATCCCCCAGCACGACACGGGATTGGACCGCACCCAGACGGGTCAGGTTCAGGGAAAGAAATACTGAATGAAGGGTACGTCCTTTTTTGCCTTTCTGGTCTTGTTTTTCTTTTTCCCGTCGCCAGATGGCTTCTCCCAATCCCCCCTCGTTCAACCAGAATACCCGATAGCCGAGAAACATTTGTTCTGCGGTCGATGGGACCACCCGGGGCAAAATATTTTGCATGGACAAAAGATCCCCCAGACGGTTCAGGGCATTGGGCAGCGATGCAGATTCACTGCCACTTTCCGGGGATTTTCCTGCCGCTGTCGGATCAGGAGCCAAACGCAGGGCACCCGCTGCCTCACGCAAGGCACGCACGGCAGCAGTCACCTCTTCCCGGGAGGCTCCCTCCAGAAGCCGGGCCAGGCCGGTTGTGTCACCACGAATCAGGGCATCGGCGGAGAGATTGGGCAGATTGTCCCGCAGGATACCAACCAGGTCGGCAGACCGGTTGCCCGACTGGGATGTTGACTGCAACGATAAAAACAGGGGAGTTCCCTTGCCCAGGGAGAGGAGTGTCCCACCCTTATCCGGTTCCTGGCCAGCGATGGTCGCCATCAATCTGGCAAATAGATCCGGTACCCGGACCAGACTCTGTTGCAGATTGTCGGCCAGATTGGCCGCCACCCGCGACTCACTGCCCGCAATGCGCACCGCCAGTTCCGGCAACAGGCGCACCACTTCCAGGCGAATTTTTTCTCCTTCCGTCAATCCCTGGCCACCGGTAAAAGCCAGACCACTGCCATCGGGAAAGCGGAAGATGCCCTCCCCGCTCCCTTTGACCTGGCTGATACGGCCCTCCAGAATGTCCCCTGGCGTCAGGGAAGGTAACTGTCCGGCATTATTGCGGCTGCCAGGAGCCGGATCGCCGGGCGGTGGCAAAACCTTGCCGGAAATGATCATGGCCATGCTCGATCTCGCGCTGCCGGGTCCCGGGTAAAACCCAAAATAATCTTCTGGAAAATCAAATCTGCTGGCCTGCCCGGTCAGGATTGGACAGACGTTTGAGCAGACTGACCTCTTCCACGGTCAAGCCCGTCTCCTCGATCACCCGCTCCTCGTCCACGCCATTGGTCAGGAGGAGTTTGGCTTCCCGGTAGGCATCGCGCTTGCCGGCTCCATTGCGTACTTCGGTGCTGGAAGTGTTGTTGGAAGAGGGAGAGGAACGTTGCATGAACTGCATTTCCCGACGAATTTCATCCAGTTCACCACCAAACTGCTTGGACAGTCCGGTCATTTCCTGCAACAGCTTATCTTCCATGGCCCCCAGCTCCTGGAGGATTGGTTCCACGATTCCGTCCGCAACTTTTTGCGGATCCAGGGCGGGTTCGGCGTCCGTCACCACCGGTGAACTCCGTTCGGCAGAGGATTTGATCTCCTCGCGCAGGCGGCGGATCTGAAGAAATATAAAGCCGATGCCCATGTACAGGAGCATGAGACACAAGACAACGATCAGATTCCAGAGGGTCATGGCGCACCCGTTCCATCCTTGGGACGCGATTCCCAAACCCTGTCAATCGCGTCGATCAAACCTGTCATTCCATTTCCCGACACCCCGGTACGTTTTCACATCATTCCTGTTTGTACCCCAACACTTTGCGAACCCGGGCACGCATGCGCAAAGTGGCTTTGCTGTGCAACTGGGAAATGCGGGACTCGGTCAGACCCAGGACAGCCCCGATTTCACTCATGGTCAACTCTTCGAAATAATAGAGTGTCACAACCAGACGCTCTTTTTCCGGCAGGGACGCCACAGCCTGGCTCAAGGCCTCCCGAACCTGTTGCAAGCCTAGAGCTTCCAGAGGATCCACCTGCAAAGGATCCGCCAGAACATCCAGGACATCCCACTCGTCATCATCCAGGCTCGGACGTAAATCCTCGAAAGAAACAACCGACAAGCTGCGCACCGACTCCAACTGCGCAAAGTATTCATCCAGGGAGATTCCCAGATGTTTGGCAACCTCACCATCTTCGGGTGGGCGTCCCAGTTGGGCCTCCAGCTTCATAAAGACATCC
The DNA here is from genome assembly GCA_015228935.1 of Magnetococcales bacterium. Classification (NCBI taxonomy): domain Bacteria; kingdom Pseudomonadati; phylum Pseudomonadota; class Magnetococcia; order Magnetococcales; species Magnetococcales bacterium. Next base: position 94,724 of record JADGCO010000002.1, read on the forward strand.
TGGATCTGGGTAGCCGCATGTCGCACACCACGCGGCACCCAATCCATGGCACGCAACTCATCCAGGATGGCCCCGCGCACGCGAAACTCGGCATAGGTTTGAAACTTGATGCCCCGCTCGGGATCGAATTTGGCGATGGCGTCAATCAATCCCAGGATGCCCACTTGATAGAGATCATCGACATCCACCGACTGTGGCAGACGCATGGAAATCCGCCCCGCAACATATTTGACAATCGGGGCATACTTCATGATGATCTGTTCCCGGGTCAGACCAGCCCACGACTCTTGGGTGGATATGGATCCTGCATCTGCTGGGGATAACATGACTGTGATGCCTCAATCCGACTCCGCCGAAGGTGGATTGTTCACCGCCGGGGCAGACGCCGACTCGTCCAAAACCCGCCGCCAGAAAAACAGGGCTTGGCCATTGCGTTCCCGGTCCTGATGCCAGCGATTGAGAACCTTGTCGGCCAGGGAAGAAAAAGCCAGCGCTGACGACGACTCCGGATAGAGCAGAGTGACCGGTTTTTGTCTCCGGACCGACTGCACCAACAGATCATCGTAGGGCACATAACCGGCATAGTTGAGTCCGATACTCAGGAAGCGATCCGCCACCCGGTGCAATGTCCGATAGACATCCAGTGCCTCCCGTTCGGCCCGCACCTGATTGATCACCAGATCGAAATGATCGATGCGATGATTCATGAACATGACCTTCATCAGGGCATAGGCATCCGTAATACTGGCCGGATCTGGTGTCGCCACCACGAGGATTCGCTCCACGGAAAGAATGAAATAACGTACATTGCTGGAAATGCCGGCCCCGGTATCGACAAGAACCATGTCAAAATCGGCATTCCAATGATCGATGTGATCCATGAGAGAGATGCGTTGGGCCTCGGTAAGGGAGCTGAGACCCGCCACACCGGATGCCGCCGGCAGAACTGTAATTCCCAGCGGACCGGCGATGGCAACATCGGCAATGTTCATGCGTCCCGCCAACACATCTTCGATGGTGTGTTGGGGTGTCAGTCCCAGGACCACATCGACATTTGCCAGACCCAGGTCGGCATCGATGACCAGGACCTTGAGGCCCTGCCGTGCAAAATTGAGAGCCAGGTTGACGGTGACCAGGGTCTTGCCAACCCCGCCCTTGCCGCTCGTGACGGCCAGGGTATAAGGCACCTTGCGTTCTGCCAATCGCCGCGCCAGCACCGAAGAAGGAACCGGCTTGTTGGTATCACGGGTCTTGTCGGCCTTGCGTTCCTGCTCGGCTTTTTTGGCCCACTCTTTCAAGGTGGCCACCTGATTGTCGAGGTCTTCGATCATTTCATTGCAACTCTCTTGGCTTTCAAGGACAAAAAACCGCTCCCGGAACAGGTATCTTGCGCATGCCACATCTGGTGATGACAACCGGGGAAAGACTCCCTCCAGACCACCCATGCAACCAATTTATCGTGCAACTGTATTCAACATCTCACCATTTCACGCATCCGGCTCCATGACCTTGGGCTGATCAAACCACTTGGCCATGGTTTGCGCCGAAAGCCAACCCAGATTTTCCGGCACTCTCTGCCCATCCGTATAGAGGGTCAAGGGAAGGCGGGCACGCAACGCCACATTCAGGATACCACCATACGTCACGGTTTCATCGAGTTTGGTAAAAATCAAACCGGTTGGCGAGAGCGCCGAAAAACGCCGGAAAATGGCTTGTTGTTCGGTTTCCCGGACATTGCCGGCCATGCAGAGCAGGACTTCGCGATCCTCTCCCATGACCGGCAACAGGCTGCCGGTCGAATTGACCTGGCGTCGGTTGTAGGGACTGGAACCGACGGTATCCACCAGGATGAAGTCACAATTATTGAGGGAGTGCAGACCGGCTTTGACTTCTGACAGGGTGCGGGCAACCATCAAACGCACCTGCAGGAGTTTGGCATAGGTTTCCAACTGGGCCACGGCCCCGACCCGGAACGTATCCAGGGTGATCATGCCGACGGTTTTGCGTCGATTCAACAGCAATTCCGCAGCAATCTTGGCCAGGGTGGTGGTTTTTCCTACACCGGTGGGACCCACCAGGGCGATTACCCGGGATTGACTCTCCATGGGATCATGAAACTTGAGAAACCGTTTCAGGGCACCTTCCAAGCCCCGTTCTTTTTCCGCCTTGTCCACCACGGCCAGCTTGCGGGCGATGGGTTCTTCCACGCCATGCATGAGGAGATAGCTGTAGCGGCGCTTCCCTTCCATGTCCAGATTGGCAATATCCGGCTCCATGGACGCTGGTATGTTGACCTTGGCTTCGAGTTCCGCCAGGGAACTGCGAATGGTGGAGAGATCCGCCGCCAGACCGGAGCCTTGCGCCGTAGCACTCTGTGTCTGTGACCGCTGCTCGCGGTATCGACTGACGGCACTGCGACCCGCCATGGATGGTGGCGCATCATCGGCCACGGCGGAAAACCGACTGCGGGGAGGAGGAGTCTCCCTGGGGACCGGCACCGGCCCATCGGCATTGGGATTGGGGCAGGCGGTCACTTCGATGAAGGCCCCGTTTTTCTCCCGAATGCTCCGCGTGGAGAGGATGACGGCGTCAGCCCCCAGGGCTTCCTTGACCTGTTGCAGGGCTTCCCGCATATCCCGTGCCCGGAAGGTGGAAACTTTGTCGTTCATCGGCGCAAACCCGGATTCTGAATCATGATGTTCAAGACAGCGTCACTGTTCCCTGTGAATGTACTGGCACATTGGCGGGAATTTCATTGTGCGACAAGACTACCAAATGCGGTATGACCCCTTCAGTGGCTTGTTTGACAAAGGGCCGAACCCGGGTGCCACAAACCAGGACCGGTTGCACAACCTGGGACGCAATCCGCTCGACCATGTCTCGTACCCGTGTACAGAACTGATTGGCGGACCGCGGTGCCAGGGCCAGATAAGACCCATATTCCCCATCGACGATGGCCTCGGCAATCAGATTTTCCGCATCGGCACCCAGCATCATGACCTGCAAGCGGGCTTCGTCGTCCAAATATTTCTTCACGATGGAACGAGAGAGAGACTGCCGCACCAGTTCCACCAATTGCGCCGGATGTTTGATGATCTTGGCATAATCCGAGATCGTTTCCAGGATGGTGGGCATGTCGCGGATGGAGACCCGTTCCCGCAGCAAACCCTGCAACACCTTCTGGATACCACCCAGATTGATCACGTTGGGAACCAGCTCCTCCACAAGCTTGGGCTGATTTTTGGCCACCAGATCGAGGAGATTCTGGACCTCCTGCCGACTGATCATTTCGTGGGCGAAGGTATGCACCAGCTCGGTGACATGCGTGGCCAGCACCGTGGAGGGATCCACCACGGTATAACCGAGCATTTCCGCCCGCTCCCTGTCGTGGGCCGAGATCCACAAGGCCGGCAACCCGAAGGCAGGCTCCACGGTCGAAGTCCCCTCGATCCGCCCGGAGATCGCTCCCCCTTCCATGGCCAGGAATTGGCCTGTCTTCAGTTCGCCACGTCCCACTTCAACCCCTTTCACGAGAAAAGCATACTCACCAGGTCGAAACTGAAGATTGTCCTTGATGTGGATGGGAGGGACCACAAAGCCCATGTCTCCGGCAAATTGCCGCCGGATGGCCCGGATCTTGTCCAGAAGATCCCCCTGCTGGCTTTCATCCACCAGGGCAATCAGCCCATAGCCGACATCAAGACGAAGCACATCCAGTGCCAAAAAATTTTCGATGGGTTCCTCAGCCTCGGCAGCCACCTGGGCTTGTTGGGTTTCTTCATGGACACGCTGCTGATCCACGACCTCCTGCTTCCGGAACAACAGGTAGGCCCATCCGCCCAGCAAAAGGGCCAGGCTGGCAAAGGCGACCGTGGGCATGCCCGGCAGGATGGCAAACAAACCAAGGACGGCAGCGCTGATGAGAATGACCCGGGGGCGGGCCGTGATCTGGCTACCCACATGTTGGGCCATATGATGATCCGATGAAGCACGGGTCACCAGAAAACCGGCTGAGGTCGAAATCACAAGCGCCGGAATTTGCGCCACCAGACCATCACCAACCGTCAGGATGGTATAAATGTGTGCCGATTCCGATGCCGACAGATCCTGCTGAGCCACACCAATGATGAAACCACCCACAATGTTGATCACGGTCACCAGAATACCGGCCACCGCCTCACCGCGAACAAACTTTGACGCACCATCCATGGCCCCGAAAAATTCCGATTCTTCCTCGATTTCGCGCCGCCGCCGCTTGGCCTCGGCCTCGGTGATCAGGCCCGAGTTGAGGTCGGCATCGATGGCCATCTGTTTGCCCGGCATTTTGTCCAAGGTGAACCGGGCCGCCACTTCCGCGATACGCCCGGCACCCTTGGTGATCACGACAAAGTTGATGATCACCAGGATGGAGAAAACGATGATGCCCACCACCGGATTGCCACCCACCACAAACTGGCCAAAGGCCCGGATCACCTCGCCAGCCGCCGCTTCCCCCTCCCCACCATGCAACAAAATACGCCGGGTGGTCGAAATGTTGAGCGACAGGCGAAACAGTGTCGTAATCAACAAGACACTGGGAAAAGATGAAAATTCGAGTGGTTTATGGACATAGAGAGTCGTCAGAAGAATGACGATGGAGATGGAAATGTTGACAGACAAAAACAGGTCAAGTGCCGCAGCCGGCAACGGCAGAATCATGATGGCCAGCACCAGAATGATGCCGGCAGCCATGAATATGTCGCTGGAACCTTTCAGACGCGCAAAAGGCAATCGAAACGAAAAAGCGGTGGCTGCCAAAGGCTTCTCTCCAAGACCGAACTGGTTAGGGATAGTCAAGAATCCTCTTTCAGGCAGCAATTTCCATACCACCCAAGACAATCTCCCCTCAACCGAAACACCCACCCATTCCAGACAACTGCCCGGAATGAAAAAATGCTCTTCATGAAACCGGCCCGGACAACATGCCCGGAATGAAAAAATGCTCTTCATGAAACCGGCCCGGACAACATGCCCGGAA
>JADGCO010000002.1:99837-139806 GCA_015228935.1 Magnetococcales bacterium
GAATGAAAAAATGCTCCCTACGAAACCGGTTTCATGAAACCGGGTTTGATTTATCCTGCTCGATGAAGTTTCGCAAGGCATCCAGAATGGGAGCAAATTCTTCTGTGAGTCGATCCAGGGCCTGACGGGCGCTTTGCCACTCTCCATTGCGGATTTCACGATGCAACCACTGTGATGGCTCCTTGAGCGAGGGAAAGATGGCATTGGCCATGCTGCCGCGCAGTACATGCGCTTTTGCCCTGGCCTCTTCCTGGAGTTGTTCTGCCACATCCCGTTCCATACTGGCCAAGAGGTCAGGAATTTGTTGGACAATCAGTTCGGCCACCTCCTGGAAGGTTTCTTCCGGCAAGCCGAAGACCTCCATCGCCTGGGCAATGTCAAAAACCGGACGGAGCGCAGCACCGGCAGTCGGTTGCGGAGAAAGACTCTTTTGATCCAGGACCGTCACACTCTCTTCGTTATGGGCGTCATATTCTTCCCTGGCAATCGGCTTGAGATATTTCCGCAGCAGGTTTTCCATGGTCCGGAGGGTGACCGGCTTGACCAGGATTTCATCCATGCCCACCTCGATGCAATCCCGCCGCTTGCCTTCCATGATGTCGGCGGTAAAAGCCACGACCGGCAAACGTGGGCGATGCTCTTCGGCTTCCCGGGCACGGATGGCGCGTGTGGCCGTCAGGCCATCCATCCCCGGCATCCGGCAATCCATGAGAACCAGACCGTAGTCATGTTGCCGCAACTTTTCCAGGGCCGAGGCTGCATTGGAAGTCGTGTCCACCAGGGAGGGATCACACCCCAGATTTTGCAACATGCCGCTGGCCACCTTCAGGTTGGCGGCATGGTCGTCCACGATCAGAATACGATCCTGATACAGTTTGCGTACCGGATTATGCCTTTGTTCCCGACCGGACCTGGAAGCTGGATGGGCATAATGGACCAGCCCCTCACCCAATAAACGGTCGATTGCCCCACGCAAACGGACTGCACTGATCGGTTTTTGCAGACACAGCACATCTCCCGGCACATTGGCGGCCTGATCGAGACCATGGTCCAGAAGATCCGTCAACAGGATCACGCCAACACCTGGTACCAGCATTTCGTGCAAATCAACCATCTCCGAACGCTCACCCCCACCGGCTTTTTGGTTGACCATCAGCAAACGATAGGGATCGTGTGCCGCCTGCGCCTCTCTTAACAGGGTCCGGGAGGTTTGCGGATCATCCGCATGGGTATGACGAATTTCCAGGGTTGCAAAAAAGTCATCCAGAAGCACCCGTTGCAATCCGTGGCTGCCAATCACCAAAACCCGGAGGGTTGGCAATGTTTCCATGTCAGGCGAACCAAACGTTTCGGCGACCTCTTCCAGAAAAATCGAAAAATGAAAAACACTGCCAGAACCCGCCCTGTCGTTGGCATCCACGCCGATCCGCCCCCCCATGAGTTCCACCAATCTTTTGCTGATGGTCAAACCCAATCCGGTTCCTTCGACATGTTCCTGCCCGGGTTGATGCTCCACCTGGGTAAATTTATTGAAAATTCTTTCGCGTTGTTCTTCGGGCACACCGATACCGGTGTCCCACACCTCAAAATAATATTCCGATTTTGCGGAATCCCGTGCCTGGATGCGCACATGCAATTCAACCACTCCCCCTTTGGGAGTGAACTTGACGGCATTTCCCAACAGGTTGACCAGAATCTGGCGCAGGCGATTGGGATCCCCACGGACCGAGGTATGCAATCCTCTCGGGACAAAAGCCGTCAGTTCCACGCCCTTGGAGTGTGCCAGGGGGGCCATCATCAGGGCCGCCTCGTCCACCAGGGCACGCAGATCGAAGACCGCCAAATCCAGGGTCAGATGGCCGGCCTCGATCTTGGAAAAATCCAGTGTATCGTTCAGGAGGGAGAGAACAGCCCGACCGGAACTGTGACACAACTGGATATATTCCCGATACTGTGGCTCCATCCGTGCCCGGCGCAACAGTTCCAGGATGCCCAGCACCACATTCAGAGGCCCGCGAATTTCATGACTCATATCGGCCAGAAAAGCGCTCTTGGCCCCATTGGCGCGGATGGCCTGATCCCGGGCTTCCTGGAGATCCCGGGTTCGACTCTGAACCTCCTCTTCCAGACGAACCTGCTGGCGTCGCAACGCCTCTTCAAGATCCCGGCTGCGACTGATGTCCGCCCGGATGGAAAAAAACCAGCGACTCCGCTGCCAGAATCCGGACATCAGCAACAAAAAACCGCCCAAATCGCCGGCCCAATGAATGGTGGACCGCCATGCCGAATCCATCCAGGCGCAAAGAAAGTCCAGATAAACAAGGTGCCCCACCAGCAACAGGACCGCTCCCGCCAGGATAAACTTCCAGCCAGACAGCATGCCCGCCCTCTCCTGTCGCAACCAGGCGACAAGAAACACCAGCACCACCATGGCAGAAACGAAAGCCGCAGGTGCATTTGCAAAATTATTCATGCGTCCCGCTTCAACTCCCTTTTTGCCCGGTCTTGAAATATTTCATGCTGTTTTCAAGGAGTTCAGCCTGGGCCGAAAGTTCCTCCGACGTGGCGGACATCTCTTCTGCCGCACCGGCATTTCTCTGGATGACCTGATCCAATTGCTGGATGGCCTGGTTGATCTGGCCAATACCCTGACTCTGCTCCTGGGTGGCACTGGCAATTTCCCGGATCAGTTCAGAGGTTTTTTGGATGTCGGGAACCAATTGATCGATAATGCCCAGGGTCTTTTCTGCCACAGCCACACTGGACCCGGACAACTGGTTGATTTCACTGGCGGCAGACTGACTCCGTTCGGCCAGTTTCCGGACTTCGGCGGCAACCACGGCAAAACCCTTGCCTTGTTCACCCGCCCGCGCCGCCTCGATGGCGGCATTGAGCGCCAACAGGTTGGTCTGCCGGGCAATTTCTTCAATCACCGAAATTTTTTCCGCAATGGAGCGCATGGCCTTGACCGCCTCGGCAACGGCGACGCCTCCTTCCACGGCATCTTTTGCGGCTTTTGTGGCAATCTTGTCGGTTTGCTGGGCACTGTCGCTGTTTTGCTGGATCCCGGAGGCCATTTGTTCCATGGCTGCGGAGGTCTCTTCAATTGCGGCGGCCTGTTCGGAAGCCCCTTGTGCCATCCCCTGGGAAACCTCCAACAATTCCCCACTGCCGCTGGCTACCGACGTCGAAGCATGGGCGATTTCACCAACAACCTCGCGCAGACGGTTCACCATGGAGTTCAGGGCCTGAACCAATTGACCCGTCTCATCTTCTTGATGAAGATCCAGATTTTGCGTCAAATCGCCAGAAGCGATTCTCTTTGCAAAGTCAACACCCTGTACAACGGGCGACGTAATGGACCGGGCAATCAGGAATGCCAGGATAATTCCCACGACGATGGAAATAGCTAAAACCGCCACCACACCGATACGTGTCTGCACACCATTATGGACCATCACCTCTTCCGACATGATGTTTTGATTGGTCACCTCGATGACCTGGTGCAACAGATTTTTCACATCGACCAGATGCTTTTGAGTTTCCGTGGCAAAAATGGCCCGCGCTTTTCCTTTTCCTTCCAGGTTTTTGTAGGCAAGCTCTTCCATTTTTGCCAGGTCGGACTGGACACCAACCAGGGCACCATTGATGCCGGACTGATAGATTTTTTTGGCCTCGGAAAAATTCCCCGCTTTCAATGCTTCGTGAACATCATGACCCAGCCGGTGCAACTCCTTGTGGACGGGTTCGACATGCGCGAGGATTTCGGCCATTTTGGAATCAGCCTGGCGTTTGTTTTGGGCATCCGGGCCATAGATGAACTTGCCAAACTGACATTGCGTTGGATCCAACTGGACGGTCAGCTCACGCTCTTCCTTGAGTATGGCGTTTTGCACCTTGCCGGCCCAGCCCAGATGGGCCGCTTCCATTTTGGCAAGAAACCCGGGAAACTTGTCGTCTGCCGGATGAAAGACATCCTGAATTTTGGCAGCAGAGGCATGCAACAGTTTATGGGGTTCTTCCAACTGGGTGAAAATGGGACCCAATGTTGGAACCATGGCCTCGGCCAGTTTGCGTCCCTCCCCATAATACCATTTGCCAAAGGCGCACTGGGTATGGTCCAACTGCACGTCCAGGCGTGCCGCCGAGTCACTGCTGATAAAGGCGCTCAGGGCATTGGCCCAGTTCAGATGGTCGATCTCTTTCTGGAGAATGTTGCCACGCAACTGATTCCCCCCCACAACAACCTTCCCATCCGCGACCATGCGCGTGATACCGGAAACAGCCCACAACCCCAATCCCGACATCAAAACAAGCACGACACCGATGCCAATCAGAACCTTTTTGTTAATGCTTAAATTTTTCCACCTCATGATCAATACCCCCCATCAAACCCCTTCCTGTCCCGTTTGGCCGACACTCCGACCTGAAGCAGCATCGGCAGACTAGCAGATTTGACGCGGGTTTGAAAGGATGGTAAGGATGTCAATTATCTGACAGACAGGATGCGCAACAGACGACGCACATCCGCATCGGTCAAAACTGTCTCCAGAGATAACTGTTTCAGGGATCCATTGCTTGTCGAATGATGACCCTCTTCGCCCATCCGGGAATCCAGTCGTTCTTGTTGGTTCAACACCCCCTCCGCACAAACCAAGCCTCGTGATGCAACCCTGTTCGATACCACATTCGCAATTTCCGCTGGCAACAGCATACCTGCTCCTATCGTCCTGACGCCGTCCACATCCATGGAATACGACTCCGTGCCGGTTCCGCTGGGAAACGACACCCGCCAACAAGCAACAAGATGCAAAAAGCAACTCCCGGGCCAAATAAATTCATCGACCAGAAAACCCTCTGTCTTGTATCCCCACGCGCCGTCCCGGACACTGAACCCTGTCAAAAATCCGATCAGAACGAAAATCAGCTCCACGCCGGGGTGGTTGGAAATGGTTGGATCCGATTTTTCTGGACGCTGGCGTGAATTTTTGGAAAAATCAGGTGAGACACGGGAGCAGAAACCTTTGGACAATGACTCAATAAAAATCTGCTGGCACTGTCTGGCCGGTGAAACACTGAAAATGCTGCTGGAACCCGTCGGCATTGAAGTACGTTCGGAAGTCCAGGTCGTGGCTGCCCCACCCAAAGCCGACCTGATTTTGATTCAACGCAAAGCAGGATGCCAGACGGAAGCGCAACGATTGCTCCTGGCCGACGGATTGTGGGACCTCGATGCAGACCATATTCTGGTTGAATTGAAAATCACCGAAAGCCTGGACGAGAATGCTCTTTCCCAACTTGCGGTGTACGACTACCTCTATTTGGGCACCGCAAAGTTGCAACGGCAGCAATTGCGAAGTGTCCTCATCAGTTCCACAACACCGCGAAAAGAATTCCTGGCGAGGTTCGCTTTTGAAACCACAGGATCCCGTGGCGTCTATGAAAGCAAGCCACGCTGGGGCGGCATCATTCGATTAATACTTTTGAATGAACTGAAAAATGAGGTCCGCAACGCCCCGTTGAAATTTTTTGCAAGCCGCATGGACGAGAAAAAAAAGCCTTTGAAACAATCAAGAACACGAAGTTATTCAAACTCTCCACGGCATTCAATCAGATCATCTTCGGTTTATGGAGATTACAGATGAAAGGTTCAATGAACAGCCCAGAGTTGAAAGAGATCACAGTAGATCATGTCATGAAACTTGGGAAAGAATGGATGGACTTCATCCTGAACGCAACACCCGTCGAAGTGCTTCTGTCCACACCACAATTGGAACATTGTCTGGACCAGGAACATCGGAATGGACACCGAGATGGCGAAGCCAGGATGCTGATGCGTCAGTTGCAACGCCGCTTCGGCAGCGTGCCTGACTGGGTCAACGAAAAAATTGCCAAAGCCGATCTGGCATCCCTGGAAGCGTGGGGGCTGCGGTTTGTGGATGCCCAATTCTTGGACGAGGTATTCGCTGACAAGGTGTGACAAGTATGCGATTGTACGCTATCTGGAATTTTGCGCCTTTACCCAGGTGCCTGCGAATGCCCAGGATTTTGCACCTTGTTTTTTTCTGCCGGTTTGGGTAGAGTGATGGCGGAAAATTGAGAGAGGGGAATAACCTGCATATGCCACTCGGATGATCAGCCTCGTCCAAGATACAGATAAGCGTCCCCAGGTGAGAATTCACACCGATGGGGCATGCAGTGGTAATCCAGGTCCTGGAGGATGGGGAGCCATCCTGCGTTACGGCTCCCACGCCAGGGAAGTGTGTGGCTTCGCAGCACACACGACAAATAATCGAATGGAAATGTTGGCGGCCATCCATGCCCTGCATGCCCTGAAAAAAAGCTGCCAGGTCCAGTTGATCACCGATTCCACCTACGTCAAGGAAGGAATCACCCAGTGGATCCACGCCTGGAAAAAACGCCAATGGCGCAAAAAAGATGGCAGCGCCGTCCGCAATGCTGATTTGTGGCAAAAACTGGATCTGTTGACCCAAATGCATACCGTGCGCTGGGAATGGATCAAAGGCCATGCCGGACATCCCGACAACGAATTGGCCGATCAATTGGCCCGTCAAGCTATTGACATGGGATTGAAGGGAGAGTTGCCACCCGATCCGGATGGCCCCTCTCCGGAACCTGAAAAAGAAGCAACCCTTTTTTCTCTCACAGGAAACCACACTTAGGAGGAGGCTTCCATGTTCGAGGACCAGCTCCAGGCCGTTCAAGAGTTGTTGGAGACCGATGCCCAGTTTCGGGAACTCCATGAACAGCATCAAAACCTGAAAGACAAGATTGCCGAATTGGGACCACGCAGCCTGGGAGACTTCACTGTCGAACGCATGAAGAAGGAAAAGTTGTTGATCAAAGACAAAATGGCCACCATTCTGCAACGCCACACCGAAACCCGAGTCTGACCTTTTGGACCCCTGGCGACCGGAGCCACCCGGGGTCCGGTCGCCCCCCCTCCCCCTCCCAACATGCACGCCACTCCCGGTCACAGCCACCATATGCCTCATCCGTATCAAGAAAGAACCTTGTGACAGCTTCTTTTTCAAGCCTTAACCGTTCTTCTGTTCGTGCCACCCCTTGACTCCAACTCCGCAAGCTCTCTCCTTCTCACCAACTCGCATTTTTTTGTCTCTTGCCAGCCCCCTATCTCACTCCCCCCACAGGCTTCTATCGCCCAATCTCCAGACAAGCTGTTGCCAGCACAGGCCTCCTCCGCCCATCCCCAGTCAAACAAATCCAGCAACGGAATGGCATCATTTCTGCTTGTACCGTCCACCTGAACCACTCTCGACAAGGAAGACGATTCACTTGGCAAGCCACCTGATATTTTTCGACAGGAAAGACGATTCACTTGGCAAGCCACCTGATGTTTTTTCGGCAGGAAAGAAAGTTCATCCGGCAATCTGCCTGAATTTTTCTTGGCAGATAAGTGAATGTACCCGGCAATAAAATGCCTCAACATATTTTGGTGAGAGATGTCATTCATGAACGAGAAAAGCTCGAATACGGTTTGGCAACCAGCCACCATCACACGACTTGATCGGGAAAAGAAAAACAATCATCGCGGTCTGGTCATCTGGTTTACCGGACTCTCCGGCTCCGGAAAATCCACGCTGGCCCAGGCTACCGAGGCCAAACTTTTCGAGACAGGCTTCCACACCTATACCCTTGATGGCGACAACATGCGCCATGGCCTGTGCGCAGACCTTGGCTTTTCCAACGAAGATCGCATCGAGAATATTCGCCGAATCGGTGAAGTGGCCCGGCTCCTGATGGATGCCGGAACCATCGTCCTCGCCGCCTTCATCTCCCCGTTTCAATCCGACCGGCAAAAAGTTCGCAATCTGGTCGAGCCGGGAACCTTCTTTGAAATATACTGCAATTGTTCACTGGATATCTGCGAACAGCGCGACGTGAAAGGTCTCTATCGCAAAGCCAGAGCCGGACAAATTCCCAATTTTACCGGTATCTCATCCCCCTACGAACCTCCACGCACACCCGAATTGGAGCTGGATACCGGCCATCTGGATATTGCCAGTTGTGCAGAACGCATCGTGACAGAAATCAGGCCTCGCATTGCCCTGTAGCACGCCTGAATTCTCTCCAGTCACCCCCACTCCACCCGGAATCACGACAGAAACCGCTCACGATCAAGTCCGTGCAATAAGGAATGGCTTGATTTTATCGATTGCAGAAAATGCAACTCATCGTATACAATGATGGCAACTGTATAAGTCGGAAGGAATGATCTCGATGATACCGATTCGCACATTGCTACTGTCCGCAGCCGCAGTCCTGATGATCGGCTTGTTGTTCCATGGCGGCAATTTCAACGAACTGCTGACCCTGGAAAACGTCTTCACCTGGATCATCCTGGCCATCTTGTGGGTCCTGCTCGGGCAGTGGTTCGAACGTACCCGTGCCGAATCCGAACAGGAAACCTCAGGCGAACCCGAAAAAGACGATGAACCCGAGGAAATGATGACTCCCCAACAAGGTGCCGTGTATCACCAGTTACCCTGGCAGGTCACCCAGCAAGGTTCCTCCCTGGGTCGGTTCCACGACCTTCCGATCCCCGCATGGATCGAAACCTCCGATGGCAGACGCGCCGAATATTCCGGTACCGTCGCCATCCAAATGCCCGAAGAGTGCCGTTGTCTGGAATTTCCCAAACGAGGTGAATTGATACTCCCACCCGGTCTCGTCTACCTGATCAACCGCCAAACCTGAAATCAAGCGGGAGGAAAAAAATTCACCAGTCGGTTCGCATCGCCGACACCGCCCTCTTGTCGCCCATGTCAACAACCCGTCACGGTCGGAAAAGAACGGAAGGGGTGGGTCGTGAATCTTCGTAAAACGATCAAACCATTGAACATAAATGAATAACACAAATAAAACCCCGAAAGACAACAGGACGGATACGCACACGCCCGTCATGCAGCAGTATCTTTCCCTCAAAAATGCCCATCCCGATACCATTCTGTTTTACCGCATGGGCGATTTCTATGAAATGTTTTATGAGGACGCCAAAACCGCAGCGGAGGTTCTGGGCATCGCCTTGACGCATCGCGGTCAATCCGCCGGGCAACCCATCCCCATGGCCGGCGTACCCCATCATCAGGCCCGCATCTATCTGAAAAAATTTCTGGATGCCGGTTACAAGGTGGCCATTTGCGAACAAATGGAACCACCGGGCCTGAACCGGGGACCCGTCAAACGGGCCGTGGTGCGCACCATCACAGCCGGCACCCTCACCGAAGATGACCTGCTCGACCCCTTGACCAACAACTATCTCGTGGCCCTGGCCCTGAGTGCCGCACCCGGCAAAAATGCAAAAGCCGACCTGGCAGTCGCCTCCCTGGATCTCTCCACTGGCCTCTTTCAGGTGGCCCTGACCCGGACCCTGGACCGGACCCTGACCGAAATCTCCCTCCTCTCCCCGTCGGAAGTGATCATCCCGGAAGGGTGGGAACCGCCCGATGACATGGCCGATTATCTCCCCCGTTGCACCCGCCGACCCGCCTGGGAATTTGATCCGGAACAGGGAAGCCGCAACCTCCAGAAACACTTCCAGGTGACCTCACTGGATGCCTTCGGCATCGAAGACTCCCCCGTCTGCAAGGCCGCAGCCGGAGCCTTGATCGGCTACTGTCTGGAAACCCAGAAAGGGGCCGTGGAACATATCACCTCCCTGACCCGCATCGAACCGGATGATGTCTTGATTCTGGACGATACTTGCCGACGCAATCTGGAAATCAACACCACCCTGCGCGACAACCAGCGCCGGGGAAGCCTTCTGGGAACACTGGATATCACGAGTACTCCCCTGGGCAGTCGCCTGCTCGCCACCTGGTTGAACCGTCCGTTGCGTCAGATCGATCTCATCCACCAACGTCAGGATGCTGTCGCCTGGTTGTTGCATGATCAGGCCCTCCGCCTGCATATCCGCACCGAATTGAAAGGCATTGCCGACCTGGAACGGCTCCTCGCCCGGATAACCCTGGGCCGGTCTTCACCTCGTGATCTGGGTGCTTTGCGGAAAACCCTGGCCCACTTGCCAAAAATCACCTCCCTGTTGACCGAGGCATCCTCCTCACCCCCATCCCTGATCATGGTCCTCCTGAACGGCATGCAGGGGCATGACGATCTGCTCGCCCATCTCCAGGCTGCCCTGGCCGACGATCCACTCCCCGTTGACCAGAAAGAGGGCAACATCATCCGCAGCGGTTTCAATCCCACCCTGGATCAGCAACGCACCCTGGCCCGCGATGGCAAGGTTGCACTCCAGAAAATGGAGCAGGAAGAGCAAATCAAGACCAAGATTCCCAAATTGAAAATTCAATACCATCGCTCCTATGGCTACAGCATCGAGGTCGGCAACAACCATACAGGCAAGGTTCCCTACTACTACCAGCAACGGCAAACCATGACCAATGCGGTACGTTATGTCACCACTGAACTGAAAAAACTCGAAGAAGGTATCCAGAACGCCGAGGAAAGCTTGGTGCGTCTGGAAGAGAGTCTGTGTGACGACATTCGGAAGCGTGTGGCCGGCCATGCCACGGAAATTCAGGTCACGGCCCGTGCCCTGGCGACCCTGGATGTCCTGACCGCTTTTGCCGAAATGGCCTATCAACATCACTATTGCCGCCCCGAGATGGAAACCACGACGACCATCGACATTCGGCAAGGCCGCCATCCTGTCGTGGAAATGTTTACCGACAGACCGTTCGTGCCCAACGACACCCTGCTGGACGGCCAGGAAAACCGGTTGATCCTGCTGACCGGACCCAACATGGGAGGCAAATCGACCTGGATGCGTCAGGTGGCCCTGATCACCCTGATGGCCCATACCGGTGCCTTTGTCCCCGCCCAATCCGCCCGCATTGGTCTGGTGGATCGCATCTTCACCCGGGTGGGTGCCGCAGATGACCTGGCCGGTGGTCGTTCCACGTTCATGGTCGAGATGACCGAAACCGCCCATATCCTCCACCATGCCACCCACCAATCGTTGATCATTCTGGATGAAATCGGACGCGGCACCTCGACGCTGGATGGTCTGGCCATTGCCCAGGCCGTCGCCGAACATGTCCATGGCATCATCCGCGCCCGCACCATCTTTGCCACCCACTACCATGAGCTGACCGCTCTCGAACTGACCCGTCCCGGAGTCGTCAATCATACGGTGGCCGTGCGTGAATGGCAGGAAAGCGTCCTGTTTCTCCATGCCATCATGCGGGGACGGGCCAATCGCTCCTACGGCATTCATGTCGCCCGGTTTGCCGGCATCCCCCGCGATGTCACCCAACATGCCGACGCCATCCTGGCCTCCCTGGAAAGGGATGCGCCCCGCCCCGGGGATCTCCAGGATATCCCTGCATCCCTTGCCAACGGGCCGGCACCAACCCGATATGAAATTCCGTCACCCCACCCTGTCATGATAGAGTTGCAGGCTCTGGATACCGATACCCTGACACCCCGCCAGGCCATGGAAACCCTTTATCGGTTGAAAGAAATGGCCACCATTGCATAGGAAACAGGCTTCTTGATCATGCTGGAATATCGTGTATCGACATTGACCAACCCATCCCGATTCTGGACGTTTGTCCTGTTGACTTTCCTGTTGCTTCTTTTCCCCGTCGCCTCTGTTCAGGCCAGGGATGCTGCGTCAAAACATCCCCATCTCTGGATCCATCCCCTCGAAGGAGCCGATGGTGCCAAGGTGGACGAGGCCCAGGCCGTGCGTGTCCTGAACGCCATTCAACAGGCTCTGAGCCGGCTCCAGGGCTTCCAAAAACTGGATCTGGGTCCCCCGGCGTATGTATTACCCCTGGGTGCCCCCGACCCGCGCACTCTTTTGGGAGCCTCGCAACTCGCGCAATTGGGGGCTGATTACATTGTCGGTCACACCTTGATTCCCGGACGGGCGGGGTTTCTCACCCTGGAGCTTTATCAACCTCCGCAACCCCGCATGATCTGGATGGCCACCCAACCCCTGACAAAAGATTCCGACCTGCGGCAGGCAACCAATCAGTTGGCCCTGCAATTGGCAGAACACCTGCAACGCCTTGACAGTCAAATTCTGGTCGCCATGACCCCCATGTCAGCCTTGCAGGCCATCGCCAAGGCACCGGCCACGACAGAATCCGCTTCCACACTGGATACACCTCAGGGGGATCAGCGCTACGCCATTCAGGTGGAAGCCAGTCTTGCGGCGGCCAACGCCCACAAAACCATCAAACTATTACGCACTCGTGGTTACGAACCCCGTCTTGAGATGGCCAAGGATACCGAACATCACAAATGGCATTATGTCCGCATCGGCTCCTATTCCGACCGCAACTCTGCCCAGACTGCCCTGCAAGCCTTCATGGAAAAAGAAAAAATGCCCGCCGTCCTGGTCATGGGAGTCCCTGGGCAAAAAGGCGATTCCATCTCTGCCAATATGGCGTCCGACAACAATAGCGACGACGATCAGGAAGATGAGACCGAAGACGAAGAAGAAGAGGCGACACCACCGCGTCACTTGAAAGCCCAACGCCCCTCCCCCCGCTCCAGCAACCTGACCCGCTCCTCTGCGCGTTCATCAGCCAGCATGGTTCGCAAAGGCTCAAGACACAAAGCACGCACCGAATCTTCCAAGAAAAAAGCCACGGCCACGACCTTCGATATACGCATCAATCCCAGCCAGGTACGCGGCCATCCGGAAAAAATCATGGCGTGGATGCGCAAAAAAGGATATCACCCCCATGTACATCGTGTCCGCGATTCCAGGCGGCAGGTCCGTTCGTCCGTGCGCCTGGGACCTATTCGGGGCAAACAAAATGCCCTGGCCACCCTGGAATCTTTCCGGCGACGTACCGGATTGAAGGCCACGGTCATTCCGGCAACCAAGTGATCCTGTTTTCCGATTGAGGATGAATCCATGCCTGTCTATCCCTATCAGGGCATCTTTCCAACCATTCACCCCACGGCCTTCATCCATCCCGATGCGGTGATCATCGGTGATGTTCACATTGGCGCTGAATCGTCAGTCTGGCCCATGGTCGTCATTCGGGGCGATGTCAACTACATTCGCATCGGCGAACGCACCAGCATCCAGGATGGATCCGTGGTCCACGTCTCCCGTCCCTCGGAAGCCGCCCCCCAGGGACACTCCACCCTCATCGGCAACGATATCGTTGTCGGACACAAAGTGGTCCTGCATGGTTGCCGTCTGGAAGATGCCTGCCTGATCGGTATCGGTGCCATCCTTCTCGACAATGTCACCATGGGTCGCGAATCGATTGTGGGGGCCGGTTCGCTCGTGACACCAGGCAAGAATATTCCGGCAGGCACCATGTGGATGGGATCCCCGGCCCGGCAACTCCGCACCACATCCGAAACTGAACGACAATCAATCCGGTCCACCGCCGATAATTATCGCCGCCTGGCCGCCCAGTACCTCCATGAACTGAGTGAACAAAAAGTAACCAACTGACCCACTTGGAATATTTCCACCCAGAATAGTCACATCCGGCAAAACATCACCATCATTTGCGCGCTTGTCCTGAAATCTTTTTCAAACACAAACTGGATCAGACACTCCAATGGAACGATGGCGCCTTTATAGTGGCTTGGTGTTGATGGCCTTTGTCCTGACGCACTTTCTGAATCACGCTCTGGGAATTTTTTCAATCCCTCTTATGAGCAGTGGCGGAGAATACCTGACTGAACTCTGGGATTTAAAGCCCTTGTCGGCACTCCTGACTCTGGCTCTGATCGTTCACCCATCCCTGGCACTTTGGACACTTTTCCGTCGTCGCAATTTTCGTCTGCCACATTGGCAGCTTTGGCAGATTGGGATCGGCATTCTGATTCCTTTCTACCTTGTGGACCATTTACTGCTCAATCTGGTGCTGGGACATGTCACCCGGTTTCACACCAGTTATGATTTCATTCTCACCTCCGTCTGGCAAATCCAACCCCTGCAAGGTCTGAAACTCGGTGTCGGTGTCATTCTGGTCTGGATCCATCTGACCTTGGGGTTTCGCCAATGGCAAGGTCATCGTCCCTGGTTTGCTCGTTGGCGTCCTGTCCTGCTCGTCACGGCCTTCCTGTTCCCCACTTTGACCCTGACCGGCTATATTGCCTCCGGCAACCGTGCCCCCCATCCAGACCAGCAACCCTATCTGGTGCAAGAGATCATTGCCGAATCACATTTCACACCGAAAATGTCCACCTGGATCCGTCAATCCAGTCACTATCTGACCCTGGGAGGAGTCGGTTGTCTCATTTTGCTTTTTTTTGCCCGCAAAATGCGTCTGCAAAGGTTGCTACAGGGTTCAGCCCCCAAGCTTTTCTATCGGGACAATTTTATTCTGAACATTCCCAACGGAGCTACAGTATTGGAGGTGGTACAAAGGGAAGGGATCGCTCATGCAGCCATTTGCGGTGGCCGTGGCCGATGCAGCGTCTGCCGGGTCCGTATTGGCCAGGGCAGTGAACATCTCCCTCCGCCGAATGCTGTCGAACGCCAGGTCCTGAATCGCGTTGGTGCCCCGGAAACGGTTCGTCTCGCCTGCCAGATTCGGCCCCGCGCCAATCTGGAAGTCACCCCCCAACTCCCCCCGTCGGCTTCCATGAGCGATTGCCTGCCTGACTCCGGCCAGAAGCATGGCCGAGAAGCAGAAGTGGCCATTCTGTTTGCCGATTTGCGTGGTTTTACCACCCTGGCCGAAAATCGTCTGCCGTTCGATGTCGTCTTCATCCTGAATCAATATTTCAAGCTGATGGGAAAATCAGTCGAAGAATCGGGAGGCTATCTCGATAAATTCATAGGCGATGGTGTCATGGCCCTGTTCGGTATCGAGACAGGTCTTGCGGCGGGATGTCGAGCCGCCTTGCACTGTGCCCAGCGTGTCGATGCCGGACTCGTCACCCTGAACGAACACCTGCAACACGAACTCAACCAACCCCTCAAGGTCGGCATCGGCATCCATGCCGGCAACGTCATCCTGGGCGAAATGGGCTACGGAATCACCCGCCACCTGACAGCCCTGGGCGATGCCGTCAACATTGCCAGCCGCCTGGAAGGGGCCACCAAGGAGTTGGGCGTCCAACTCGTCATCTCCGAAGTCGTGGCCCTTCAGGGAGGCATCAACCCCTCTGCTTTTCAAAAAACTGAAATGTCAATTCGTGGCCGCACCGAACCCTTAAGCATCCGTGCCATCCCCTCGGCTTCAAGTCTCCAATTATCGACACCATCTACCGTTGACCTGTCGAACTGATTCAACATAAAATTGCATTTAATTATGGATTTACGATCATTTACCCTGGCAGATTCCCATATCAGGTGTAAGGCAATGATGATTCCCCCTCCAAACAACAGCTTTCCTGAAACTGAAAAAGATGGAAATTTTTCAGTCTGGAAGGTTCTTTTCATTTCCTGGCTTGCCACAATCATTCTAACCGTGTTTTTTATTATTCCACACGAGGACGATATATTTTATTTCGCCCAGGGACTCAACCTTGCCAAAAGAGGTTCTCTTTCTATTCCGATTCAAGATCATGAGATTCGCCTTTTTTCTATTTTTGGAACCCTGCCGTTTTTTCACTCTTTATTTCAAAGATTGTTTGATTTAATCCATATTCCATTGAATTTCCACACATATCGTCTATTTACATCCATCATCGCCATTGTCAACATCATTTTAGCTCTCTGGTATATTCGGATCACATCACCACAGGACGCCACATGTTTCCGTAGGCGGTCTGCCTTGTTTTTGTTCTTGATCTCCACGACATATTACTCCATGTCCTGGATGGTCGTGCGTCCCGAATTCATTGGTTTATCTTTTTTCCTCGCAGCCTTGATTGCCGACCAATCTTTCCTCAGGCAAGAAAAATCTCCCTGGCACGCTTTTCCAATAACAGGAATTCTTTTTGGAACAAGCGCCATCTGTCATCCTGTCTGCACAATTTTAACGGGACCAACAGCACTCGTGATTGCCATACGCGAGTGGAAACGACACGATAAAAACCACCTGAAACCATTATTGCTTGTACTGTTTGGTATTTTCCCCGCTCTTGTTTTGCTGTCATACTATACATATTATCGCCAGGATTCAATTCCTTCATTGCTTCTTCATGTCTGTGAACTCCTGGGTCCTTTCTACTGGAATCTGATTTCCAATTATCTACCAGGACTGGATGTCTCACCAGAAACGATTTGGGGTGAGGCTCCCACACCTCATATGGGAGAGCAAATAATATTAAATCCGCTTATGTTCACCTTTTCAAACATATTAAATACCAAAGAAATCATGATTTTGCTAAGAATCTTTATGTATTTAGCGCCATATTATTTGATATTGATTGCCACCATCATAATTGGCCGAAAAAAAGATGCAATCAACATAGGCATACAAATCTCTTTTCCGTACAGATATCCATTTATAATATCTGTTATTTTAATTCATATTATTGTCTATTCAGGCATGACATTTTATGGATTTCTTGGCTTTCTGCTCACCATCTTACTTGTTCAATCCAATGGATGTCGGATAGGAAACTGGATTTTCACACGCCTCTCTAAGAAATTTATAAACATAGGCTTAATATTGTCTATTCTTTACATTCTTTCCTGGCCGTTACTACATATAGGAAAACATATCGTGTTTCCAAATCACTTTCCTGATCCTTTAAAAATTCAGCGTGAAGTTAATCTCATCAGACATGATATTGACTATTTATTCCTTCTTGACTCAACAATCGTCCCCGTTTTTATATCTGATTTTGAAAAAACCATAGCCCATGATCCATCTGCCACTTTCGAAACATACTGGATTTTTCCAACAATTGGCACATTCCTGACAAAAAAAGAAGCAGAATTCGTAAAAGGTTTTTTTGATAATATCATAAAAAATAAATCAAAAAATAGAATTGCTTGGCACATCAAAGCTTCCGATGCAGCAATTAATAATGGTTCTGTCTGTATTAATATTCCTAAAAATAATATAGAAATTTATTTTAAAATTTCCCGGATAATTTATAAAGATAACAAGAATTACATATTTACAAGCAACGGATTTACCACTGAATGCGCTAAACAGCCACAATCATTGCTTCGCACACAGGAGTGATTTATCATAATAATATAATTTGGAAACCGAGATAGAAACAACTCAATTGTAAGGATCGTTTTCTGGTCCAGATCTGGTTGACAATACGGATGGCTCTCCACCATGGGGCATGGTTGCTTTTAAATATTGAAAAGATAATGATCGATGATTGACCGAATGACCATGAACAATGTGGGAAAGATGAACCCGCATCTCCGCCACCTGTTCGGACAATAATCCGAAACAAAACAGGAAAAATGCACACATCGTCAAGATAGTAAAAGTTCCACTCAGGACAAGCTTGCCAAAAATAAATAAAACGACTATTTCGTGTATTAAGCCCAACAGGAAAAGAAAAAAGCTCAAAGGAAGAAAAAAACGCCAAGGATGAAACAATAAGACAATGCGAAAAATGATGGCCATGAAGCGTATGCCATCCCGAAACTCCCGAATTTTGCTTTCTGTTCCCGCAGGTCGAGGTTTTTGTATAATGGGATGGAATTCAACCCGATAGTTGCAGGTCAAAAAGGCCAGGGTACTGGTCGATGGAAAAGAGAATCGCGTTGGGTAGAGATGATAAAATTCCAGGGCACGTTCTCGATAAAAAACTCTCAGACCACAAGTCAGATCGGGAATGGTATGGCCAGAGATATGGGAGGCCACCAGGCAAAGAATTTTATTTCCCAAGCCACGGATCCAATTGCCACCCATCTGGTCTTTATGGCGGGCACCGACCACCATTTCGGCCTGATCCATTTTTTGAATCATACTTGGCAGGGCCTCGGGAGGTAGCTGTCCATCCGCATCCAATATCGCTACAACCGGCTGTTCCAAATTCATGATCGCAGTTTTTACGGAGGAACCGTTACCACGGTTATAGGGATGCCGGATCACGTCTGCACCAGCCTGGATGGCCTGTTGGCTCGTATCGTCTTCCGAACCATCGTCAATGACCACAACCCGCCATTGCCGACTCACAGCCAGTGCTCGCCTGACAGTATCGGCGATGACTGGTCCTTCGTTATAAGCCGGAATCACCACGACCACATCGGCCAAAGTCACACGCTTATCCACTCTTGCAATCCCATCTTCCCGGGCAATGAGTCAACAGTCTATGCATTTCACGCGGTACAACAGAAACCCCGTTCCCAACGGTTTGCAACAGTTTATTTATCTCCCGAGAGGCTGAAAAACATCACATTCCAGCCAGACCGGAACAGGGATATGGCTTCCCTGAAACTTCGAATATCCAACAAACTGCGCAGAAGATAAGCGGGGCGGGTGTAAAAACGCCGGTAACCCTCCTGAACAGCCGCTTCGATCTCCTGGTTGGTCAATTCAGTGAAGTGTTCATTGTAATAGCTGACCGTGTGGAGTTGTTTGATATGGAGGTCATCTGACGGTACAATGACCGCAGAGGGAACCAATTTACTAATCTCTTCGAACAGAGGCGTACCCGGATAGGGGGAACAAACCGAATAGGTCACTGTCGTGGGGGCCGCTTCGTGGATAAAACGGAATGTATTTTCAATGGTCTGTCGAGTTTCCCCCGGCATGCCAAGCATCATGTGGGCATGGGTTCGAATGCCAATTTTTCGGCACATGGCCAATTCTTTGCGGACCGTGTTTAAATCAATCTTCTTATTGGCCCGAGCCAAGATTTCAGCATTGCCGGTCTCTACCCCGAATTTAAGCTGGCACAAACCGGCTTTTTTCATTAATTGCAGGTAATCCTCATCCAATTCACCGGATATGGCGTTGGCTATCCACTGCAAACGGATGCCACGAGAGATAAGTCCCTTGCATATTTCCACGTTTCTTTTTTTATAAGCACAGAAAGTTTCGTCTCGAAAATAGACTGTTTTGCACCCCTGTTCGGCAACCAGTGACATTTCCTTCAATACGGAGGCCGCCGAACGCACCCGCAACGACATTCCCAGGGAATACGGGGCTGTACAAAAGGTACACTTGGCGGGACACCCCCGACTGGTCAACATGGTAACATAGGGATATTTTCTAATCAGCGGATTGTAGTACTGTTCTCCCTTGGGCAGGAGATGGCGATGAGGAATGGGCATGTCATCCAGATTTTTGATATAAGGATAGGCTGGATTGATATGAACCTTGCCCGCCATGCGATAGGCAATTCCCGGCACATCCTCCCATGGCTTCTTCTGGTCCCAAGCCAACAGCAAATCCCGCAGTGCATACTCTGGCTCCCGCATCACAACAGCAGTCACCAGTTCATGGGCCAGGCAATGTTCCGGTAAAAAAGTGGGGTGGGAACCAAACAACACCACGCGCAGATCAGGATACACCGACTTAATGCTTTTCAGAACATGCATATCTTCGGCAAAGGTCATGGTGGAAGTCAGCACCACCACCACATCATATCCCTGACACCTGTCCCGTGTTTGCTCAAGGGTCAATCTCTCTCCCAAGGCATCCAGAAACAGCACGTCAAGTCCTGCCTCGATGGCCACGGAAGCCGCATAGAGGATGGACAACGGCGGAAGGGAACCACCTCCAACCAGCTTGCCACTGCACCAAGCCCCATAGAAAGTGTCACGGATGACATTTTGGTTGGACGTATTGCCAGGGATCAGAAATATTGTCTTCAATCGGCTTAACAGTATGGTTTTATTGTGATTGGGGAGCCAGCATGAAATGGTAAACCAAAAAAGCCGTTTTCGTAAACGTTTTTTTTTGGTCACTGACCAAAACCAGAAAATCCTTGACAATACCATGTCGATAAACCCAAATAGTCTGGAGATGTGGGAAAGGACTCCATCTCTGGCCAAGATTCATTTATTTCCGTTATTATTCAAACGATTGGAATGCACATGTTCTTCCCCCCACAGCCACGCTACCGCATCTATTCACGGTTGAAGGATTATTTCTGGATTTTGCGTGACTCATGGCTTGGTCAACGCCTGATCGGTGATGACACCGGACGACTGGAGGCGGTCGTGCGTCAGGCATTGAATACCCCGCATGCTCAATGCCTGCCCATGGCTCGTACCGGTATATTTCTGGCCGTGCGTGCCCTGATCAAACCCGGGCAAAAGGTCATCTTGTCACCCTACACCATATCCGAAGTGGTCAATATGGTGATTTGTGCCGGTGGCATTCCCTGTTTTGCCGACCTGGACCGAGAAACCTGCAATATCAATCCAGAAGAAATTCGCCAATTGATTGATAAGGATACCGGAGCGATCCTGATTACTCACTTCCATGGACTCGCCTGTGACATGGAGCCAATCCTGGAACTGTGCAAGACGCACAATCTGCCTCTCATCGAAGATGCGGCACAGGCCTACGGAACCCGATATAAAGGTCAGGCCGTAGGCACCTTCGGGGATGCCGGTCTGTTCAGCCTGGGCATGTATAAATACCTCAACTGCTTCTATGGTGGCCTGCTGACTACACCCCATGCTCATCTTGCTGAAAGAGTCCGCCAGGAACTCGCTTCGACATCCTGGGAAAGCATGGCCCGTTTCCGTAGCCGGGTTGCCAAAGGGCTGATCACGGACCTGGCCACTTGGCCGCCACTGTTTTATTTATTCACTTATTGGGTTTTTCGTTACGGTCACCTCAACCAAGTCAAGGCCATCAACGATGCGGTTGTCGGGATTGACCTGCAACCCGTCATGTTCACCACCATTCCCCCGGAATATCTGTGCCGCATGACTCCCATGCAGGCACGCCTGATCCTCGACCAGTTGGATCTGTTCACCGGTCACAATGAGCGACGCCTGCATATGGCACGTATGTATCACGAAGGGCTGCGAGACGTTCGACAAGTGCGTCTCCCACCTCTGCGCCTGGATGGCTCTCATACCTACCTGCATTATCCCATTCAGGTCTCGGACAGAAGCGAGCTGTTGCGACATATGATGCGGGTGGGTCGTGATGTCCGGGAGCAACATACACGCAATTGTGCAGATTTGCCCTGTTTTGCCCCCTTTGCCAGGGATTGCCCCAATGCCCGACAATTGGCCAGGGAGATCATCGTCCTGCCAACCTATCCCCGCTATCCGGATTCGGAAGTCATGAAAAACATTGAAGCCATTCGCAATTATTATAAAATGAACAATTGACATGCGGATCGGAATTCATGAGGAATATCCAATCCATCCTTACTGGTCACAAGGCGGAAAATTGACATGCGGATCGGCGTGATCGGTTCCGGTCCCAGCGGCATTGCAGCCGCAGCGGTACTCCTGGACAAAGGCCACCAAGTGACCATCCTGGATGGTGGTCATGTACCGGAAGATTGGTCCCGAAAACTCCAGCAGGAACTGTGTCTACGCCTCGATCAAGGTCTGGATCCCACCCCGGATCAGTGGCAAATATTGCGTTACGGCCCTGCCGGATCCAACCCGGACAACAACACCAACACAACGGCTGCACCTGGTTTTTTACGCTCGCTGTTGGTCAGGCACATGCCTTCGGTCCTGTCCAAAAAGCGGATTCTGGGATCCACTTTTGCCTTTCATGGCATCGATGAGGGAATCACGCTTTCCGGAGCCGGTTTGGCGCGTTCGCTGGGTGTTGGAGGACTGGGTCAGGTTTGGGGGGCCGGCTGTTTCCCGTTACGCCCCGATGAATATGGTCAATGGCCATTTTCGCAACCGGAACTGGAACCCTACCTGGTCCAAGCTGCTCACCTGTTGCACCTGTGGCAACAAGAAGATGGTTTGTGCCACCTGTATCCGCTTTATGGTCCCATCCAGACCAATCCAGATCACGCCATGTTCAAATCCATCCCACTGAATCAGCGGGATGGCGACTCGCCTGCCGAAAATTTAATCCAACACTGGAAAACACAGGATACCGCCCTGCACAAGGCCGGAATCGCCGCCGGACGGATGCGCCTGGCTGTTCAGGCCACCACGGGTGGCAGAGACGGTTGCCAATTATGTGGCTTGTGTTTCCATGGCTGCCCTTATGGGATGATTTTCAACGGGGTACAACGCATCCGTGATTTCCAGAATCGTGACAATTTCACGCACCGACCTGGGTGGTTTGTACATCGATTTCAGGAAGATGACCACGGCGTAACCCTTGAAATCCAGGCACAGGGTCGTTTGTTTCGGGAATCCTTCGATTGTATCATTCTGGCTGCCGGAGTTCTCTCCTCATTGCGAATCGCCGCCGACTCCCTCCGCATCTGGAATCATCCCAGCCGGTTGGTGGACAATGGGGCTGTACTCATGCCCGCTTTGGCCAGAACACGCCAAAAGTTGGGATGCAGCCCACGCACATTCACCATGGCCGAAGCCGCCATGGGCATTGCTCCACATGTAATTTCCAAGCAGGGTGTACAGATTTCCATCTATTCGGCCACCTCGATCTTTCGGTACCCTCTGTTGGGACTTTTCCGTGCTTTACCCAAATCCCTGTCCAATCTGGCCGCCAGGTTGGTGGGCGATCCCATCATTCTTCTGATCTATTTTCACAGTTCCGACTCCAGGGGAGCCACCATCACCTGCCAAAGCAATGATGGCACCACCCCGGGACATCTGGTGGTCACCCCGGATGACACACCATCCCCCATCGATAACCTCCTACCTCAGCTCCTCTCTCTGCTGAAAAAAAATCGCCATGCAACCGGTTTTGTCCCCCTGCCTCTGTTCATGAAAAAAACTCCCTTCGGCTTCTCAGACCATCTGGGTGGTTCTCTGCCCATGCGGCAAAATCCCGGCATTCTGGAAACCGACTTCCAGGGGAGGTTATTTGGAACCAAAAAGGTTCGCGTCGTCGATGCCAGTCTCTTCCCGGTCTTTCCGGCCCAGAATGCCACCTATGTCGGCATGGCCAATGCCATGCGTATTGCTGATGGAATCACCGCAGACTCTTGATAACCCCCTTGACTGCCGAGAGGCTGTCCATGAACTCTCTCCGACCAAGAATCAAGCCCCCGTCTCCACACCTGACACAAGAGATCCTAATTTTTTTTTGAATACCAAAAAGCTTTTAAACGGACCATCCAATCTTTCCAGAACGTGAAACCCCATATTCAAATAAAACTGAATCGCAGAATTCTCGGGCATGGCCCCGGTTCTGGCGTGAAATACGTCAATCCTGTTTTGGCAAAGCCAAGCCTCCCCCCGACCAATCAAACCAGCAGCCAATCCGGTCCGTTGGTGCTGCGGATCCGTAAAAATAACAAACACCTCTGGATTCAAAATTTTATACTCTGGAAGCTTGTATCCTGGTAACAGAAAACTTGCCAGAGTTGGAAACAAAATTTTCCGAAATCTGGAACTGCGAAAAAATTGCCTTGCTCCATACAAAACACAATAAACGAAAGTCCCCTTGATACATCGATGCATGAAATCTTCTGCCTGCTTGGTAATGACCAGGGCAGCAACAATATGCTGATCATGGGAATCTCTGGCCACAAACACACCCTCATGAGGAGAGACTGCCAGAAACCGCCATAAATGCTTCAAATATCCCAAACCAAAGGCCGCCGTCACACTGTCTTCGACATGCGCCTCATGCAACCTGCTCAGGATCTCATAATCCGCATCACTCAGAGGAATGTCAGATAATAACATGGCAATAATCTTTCACTCTCATTTCATTAATGGTTCGTGACGAAGATCATAAACAAAAACACCACTTTCATATATAAAATAATCGAGCCTTTCAACATGCTGGCGAAGAAACTGTGCCAAATCAGGCAATACCGGAGAGACAATCCTGGAAAACAAAGATAAATACCGGGACGTGAAAAAAATATGCGAAGGCAATTCCTGAAAATGTTTAACCGGTCGTGACAAATCAATTCCCCAAAGTTTCAAGAACTGCAAATCTCTTTCGCTACTTTGAGCAAAATAGCGCTGGGTCAGCACCACGAAGCGTGGGACCCGCACATCATTCCACTTGCGGACGGGATGACGTCCCCAGGAATCCAGGTAAATGTCATCCTGCGCGGCCAAATCCTGACTGACTCTCCAAACATGAATACCATAAGACTCAAATATTTCCGGGCGAACCATACCCACAACCTGATTTTCCCCCCGGTCGTTCAACCATTTTATCAAACCCCTGTTTGTTGTATCATCAGAGTCAAAGTAAGGATGGATGTGAAAAATTTGCATCACAAGCAACACCCCCAGCATAATCCTGAACTGCAAGCGGATTCTGGCATTGAAACCTGGTTGAATACCAGAAATCAACACAAAAACAGCATATCCGGCCAGCAAAATATAGTATACAGTCAGGGGTGCCAAAGCCTCTATTTTAGGAAATAACCGAAAATGAAATACATACCATACAATGGGAACCACAGGACCAAATAACAATAACGCCCGAAATGCTGTCCAACCCTGACCCAGTACCAAACGAGCCACCATGAACCATCCGACAATCGACAACATGGTCAGCGGTCCATCAAAAATCAGGGGGTAAAAAGTAAACATTCGCAAGCGGTGCAGGGCAGAATCATCACTTCGTTCAATGTATGTGTTCCAATCCGTCCCATGAGAATACCATTGCAATTGATCCCAATAGGTTCTCATCGGCACACCGTAATAGGCAGAAAAATACCACGCATCCGGATCAGGGACCAACTGAAGTATACCCCATGAAAATGATTGATAAATAACAGGAATACTCAAAACGCCAAGCAGCGCGACAATAATAGTTAAAACGACATTTGGCTGGGATTGGGTTCCCCGCTGCCTGGTGGCACGTAGCAGAACAAAAACCTCCACCCCCAGAATGCCAGCAAGAAACGGAATCGTCGATAAATGTGCCGCCAGGGTCCATGAAACAGCTAAACCCACCCAAAAAGCACGCTTCAATGATGGACCCAGCTGATAATGAAGGCAGGCAGACAATACCAGGGCAAGGTTGGTCATATTTATCAAGGGTGGCAACAACTCCCGGTTGTGCCAGTGGATAGATCCCGAAAAAATCACCATCACAACCGTGGCAACCTGCCAGATGGTCACCGATCGGATCTCCCTCCCGGCTCTCGATTCCAACCTTGCGGCCTGAGAAACAATCAATACAAGTATACCAAGCAAGGCTGCAATCAGAAACGCCTGACAAAAAGCCATGTATTTCATGCCAAAAGGCACCATGGCTGCAAACAATGTATGCACAAAATGGACTATGGGTTTGCCCAGCACCATTACTGAAGGAATCAGATGACGTACACTCCACTGCTCCGGGGTAGGCATACCACTCCCATGATCAAGAAACGTTTGCAGGTAGATCAAATTGGAATGCGCCATATAATAATAGGTCGCGCTGTCCCCTTGCAGTGGAACAAGGGGGTAGCCCAGCATGAAAAACAATGCA
Organism: Magnetococcales bacterium; assembly: GCA_015228935.1. Classification (NCBI taxonomy): domain Bacteria; kingdom Pseudomonadati; phylum Pseudomonadota; class Magnetococcia; order Magnetococcales; species Magnetococcales bacterium. The sequence continues at coordinate 125,268 of JADGCO010000002.1, forward strand.
AAAATTCCGCCCATGGCGGCCAAATGCCAGCTTGTTTTTTTCATTTCTTTCGGAACGGTAGAATTGTCTCAAGAAGAGCCAAAAACCCAAACCTCTTGATGATACCAATAAATTTATTCGGAGTCAAATGCATCCAGATCAAGGCACGTTTTTGCAGCCGGCTCAAATACTCAGGACTCATGCCATTGACCTCCATGACTCCACCTTCATAACGTGAATATTTACTGTAATCCGTCGTGACAAGTTTCAGGCCATGCCGCCCTTCTTTAGCCATCTCCATCAACTCGGTTCCGGGATAGGGAACAGCAATGGAGAGTGGCGAATAAGAAATTTCGGGTATGCTGCGAATCAGACGCACTGTTTCCCAGACATCCGCTTCGGTCTCACCCGGGTGCCCCATCATGGCCGAACAGGTCACTTCCATGCCCACATCCTTGGCCATCCGGAAGGCCTTACGCATTTCATCATGGCTGACTTCCTTGCGAATCAGCTTCAAAACCCGGGGGCTGCCACTCTCGATACCAAAGCTGATGCGCACCATGCCGGCACGTTTCATGAGCGTCAGCAGTTCCATATCGATAAGGTTGGCCCGGGTCCATCCCTCCCAGGTCACTTTCATGCCCTTTTCGAGCAGCAACTCGGCAAGCTCAACAACATTTCTCTTTCTCAAGGTCAATGTGGAATCATTGAAACAGAAATGGTGAATGTCAAAACGTTCCTGCAACATTTGCATTTCCGCCACCACATTTTGGGGCGAGCGGCAACGCAGTGTGCGACCTTCCAAAAGCATGGCCGCACAGAATGAACACTTGAAAGGACAGCCCCGCGTATAGAGCAGGGTGGCATAGCGAACATACCCCTTGTCTGGAACCTGAGTCCGGTAACGATCCTCCAGCAGATCCCAGGCCGGAAAAGGTAAAGCATCCAGTTCATGGGGCGTCGGACCCCAGCCATTATCGACAATCTGTCCCCCTTGCCGATACATGACGCCAGGAATGGTCGCGACGGAACCATCTTCCCTGGCAAGCCCCCGGAGCAAATCAGCAAACATCAACTCCGCCTCACCCAGCACGGCCAGATCAAAACAGTCAAAAAAAGCTTCAGCACCCAACAAGCTGATATGGGGACCACCAATTATTGTCCTGATATCGGGCTGTTGGCGCTTCAATCCCTCGGCGATCAATCGGGCTTTGTGATAGATGGGCGTGGTGGCACTCAACCCAACAACCGTGGGTTTTTCGCGCAAAATCCTCTCGACAACGTCAACGTCGCTCAATCCGGCCACTTCAGCATCCAGAATCGCTACCGAAAATCCCGCATCCCGGGCAATACTGGCCAGCATGGTGATCCCGATGGGTGGCACAAAGGCCTGGTTTCTGGCTATCCTGGAAAAAGAGCCATGGATATCACTCCATGCAGGTTGCACCAGCATCAATCGTACATTCATGAACAAACCATCCTTCACACGTCACTCGGAAGCCGAAATTGAACAACTCTTGAGGCTTAGCATATATGTATCCAGGTTGCGAGGCAATTCACCCTGGCAGGAGTTGACCAGCCAGGATCATTGGCTCTGCCCACCTACGCCTTCGTTGCCAAGGCGGTTGCTGGCTCAGGTCCTTGATGCAACCCTGGCAGATCCCTCTCGGTTAATGGTTCGGGTCCATGATGCAACCCCGGCAGATCCTTCTCCAGTCATGGCGCTGCCTTTGTGTCGGTTTCTGACCAAAGAGCCAGCATCAGGCAACACCACAGCATTCGATTGTGATCCGCTCTTCCGGCCCGGTGCTGCTCCAAAAAAGCCAGGGCCTGATGAGGTCGAATCACATGCAGATCAGCCAGGGATGAAGATCCCAATGTATCCCTGGCCCAGCCTGACAGTCCTCCCTTCAACCAGGCATTCATGGGAGGTGTGAAACCTTTTTTCTTGCCTTTGAGTACCCTGGCAGGCAACTGCCGGTCAAGCAAACGGCGATACAAACGTTTGGTGGAAAATGGACGAATTTTATACGCCGGAGGCAAACCCAACATGAAATCCACCACATCATTGTTCAGCAACGGCAAACGTACCTCAAGAGAAACCGCCATGCTCGTGCGATCAACCTTGGGAAGATTGTCATCCCGTAAAAATGTATTCATATCGACATACAGCAAACGATGCACCGGTTGTTCTGCCAGAGACACCCGGCCAAAGGCTTGCTCCATGGGTGCAAAAGCATCATGCCCGTGTAGACGCCCCAAAAAATTTTCGGTGTAAAGTACATATTTATCTTCCGCAAACGTCGCCTCCTTCCAGGCAAAATGCGCTCGTTCCAAAGGAAGTTCCGCTCCACGGACAAAACGTTTGGCCAGGTAATCCATACCGATACGGCGACTGGAAACAGGCAAACCATCTGACAAGGATCGCAAACCCCGACGCAACAGCCTGGGAATCATCCGATACCCTTGAGCCAAAACAGGGGCATATACCGTTGGATACCCACCAAAAATTTCATCACCACCATCTCCGGAAAGGACGGTTTTGACCCGTTGACCGGCAAAACGGGCCAATTCCAGTTGAGCCAGGGCTGAGTAGTCAGCAAATGGTTGATCACAAGCTTGCAGGACTTCCCTGGCCAGATCTATGACGTGTTCCGGATTCAGAGGCATGTCCAGTTCATGGTGACTGGTCCGAAATTTTTGCGCCAATTCCCGAGCCAGAGGCAATTCATTGTAAGTTGGCGCATCCGAAAACCCACAACTGAAAGTTTGCAGGCCGGATTGTGCCGTGGATGCGTAAGAGACTACACCACCAGAATCCACTCCCCCGGAAAGAAAAGCCCCCACCGGCACATCACTTCGTAGGCACATACGGATCGAGCGGTCCATGGCCTCATGCAAGCCTTCAACAGCGTCATTCCAGGAAAGGCCGGACGGCTCGAACCGGGCATCCCAAAAACGCTGACAAGTCAGGGTCCCCTGTCGATAAACACCCCAATGTGCCGGAGGAAAAGATCGCACAGCCTGATAGATGGTTCGGGGTTCAGGAATGACCAGGTAACTGAAAAACTCATCCACAGCCAGAGGATCCAGAGACCGATCCCACCAATCCAGTCCATAAAATGCCTTGATCTCCGAAGCCAGGGCCAAACGTCCGTTCTGGGTAATCGTATATAAAGGCTTGATGCCAAAACGATCCCGCGCCAGAAACATGTCCTGCTCATGACTGTCCCATATGGCCAGAGCAAACATGCCGTTAAACCTGGCAAAGGCCTCCGTACCCCAGTGACAAAAAGCCTGAAGGACCACCTCCGTATCGGATCGAGTGGTAAATTTATGACCCAAAGCTTCGAGTTGAGTGCGCAATTCCAGGAAATTGTAGACCTCCCCGTTATAGACCATATGATAACGACCATCTGAGCTGGCCATGGGCTGGGCACCACCAGACAAGTCAAGCATGGCCAAGCGTCTATGGCCCAGAGCCGCATGACCACCCATGAATACTCCCTGACCATCGGGTCCCCGATGCGCCAAACTTTGGTTCATGGGTTCAATTAATTCTGATCGAACCGCTTCCCCAGACCTCAGAACCACCCCACAAATGCCACACATATGCTTGAGACGTTTCCTTCGTCAACAGGTTGTCGAAGCGAGATACGATACAACCGAATATTGGATCCTGTTCCCAATCACAACATCCCCAACCGGGCCGGTAGCCAAAGAGAGAGGGCTGGCCAATAGGTGACCAGGATCAGAAAAACCAGCATGGCAATCATCCAGGGCAGACAGGCCATCGTCACCTCGGTCAGTCCCATGCGGTTGATGCCACTGGCAATATAGAGATTCAGACCAACTGGCGGGGTCACCATGCCAATTTCCATATTGACAGTGAGAATGATGCCAAAATGGACCGGATGGATACCCATTTTCGTCGCCACGGGAAACAAAAGCGGTGCCATGACCAGAATGATGGAGGAAGGTTCCATGAAATCGCCGGCCAGGAGCAGAACCAGATTGACGACCAATAAAAACATCACCACGCCAAACCCCTGATTCAACATCCAGGTGGTCAGGGTTTGTGGAATGTTTTCATAGGTCAGCAGAAACGAAAAGAGGATGGCATTGGTGATGATGTACAAGAGCATGGCGCTCATGTTGGCGGCATCCAACAACACCTTGGGCAAATCGGCGATTTTCAGATCGCCATAGACAAAAACGGCCACAATGAAGGCGTAGACGGCGCTGATGCCCGCTGCTTCCGTGGGCGTGAAAAGTCCGGAGTAGATCCCCCCCATCACAACAAAAATCAGGGAGACGCCCCAAATACTGTCCCGCAAGGCCTGCCAGCGTTCTCTCCAACTGGCCTTGGGCTGGCGGGGATATTTGAAGCGACGCGCCCGTTCCCAGGTGACAAACCCCAACATCAAGGCCAGCACCAACCCCGGCACAAGCCCGGCCATGAACAATGCCCCGACCGATGTGTTGGTGGAAATGGCGTACATCACCATGACAATCGAAGGAGGAATGAGAATCCCCAGGGCACCGGCAGAGGTGATGGCCCCGGTGCCAAACTCCTTGGGAAACCCGGCACGCACCATGGCCGGCATCAAAATCGAACCAATGGCCACCACCGTGGCAGGCGAAGATCCCGAAATCGCCGCGAACAAGGCGCAGGAGACCACACCCGTCAAGCCCAGGCCACCATGCCAGTGTCCCACCAGGGCATTGGCAAAACGAATCATGCGCCGCGCCACCCCTCCATGGGTCAAAAAAGCACCCGCCAGGATAAAAAAGGGTATGGCCATGATTTCAAAACGTTCAATGCCGGTGAACAGTTTCAGGGCCACGGCCTCGATGGGAACCTGGGTCAGGGCGAAGAGGTATATCAGCACGGTCAATCCCAGGGCGATGGAGATTGGCATGCCGGTGATCAACAACACTGCCAACAAACCGAAAATGATGATCCCGCTCATGACGGATGCGGCTCCTCATTTTCGTATGGGTTGCCCAATGGGAGGTGATCATGGCGGGGCAAGGTTCTGGTGTGGTAAAAGCCCCAGGCCACTTGCAAAAAACGCCAGCACATCAGGGATGATCCCAGTGGAATGCAGAGATAGACCAGCCACATGGGGAGTTCCAGATCCGGGGATGTCTGTTCGGTGCGGCTGATGGCCCAGACAAAATGCGCCCCCAGTGAACCAATGATCGCCGTAAAAACAGCGCCGCTCAGCAGGCCGAAGAGAATCACCTTGTGACGCAGGTCCTCACGCAGGCCTTTGACCACCACATCCACGCCCACATGAATTCCGGTACGCACCCCATAGGCCGCCCCGAATTTTGCCATCCAGATGAACAGATAGATGCACACCTCCTGTGCCCAACTGGTTGAAAAGTGCGACATGGGTTCAAACAGCCAGGGAATGCCCAAGGCATAACGATGCACCACCGCCACAAACACGATCACCGTGGAACTTCCCATCAACAGGATGATCAACCACTCTTCCAGATGATCCAGAAGGCGCGACATATCCGTATTACAATTTGGCCGGATCGAAACCGGTGGCCTGATAGATGGACTGGATCAGGTCGGCCCCGATCCGGTTAGCCATCTCTTGATGTACCTTGATCAAGGCCTTTTTCCAAGCCAGGCGTTGTTCGGGGGTCAGGGTGGCAATCTGGGTTTTTCCGGATTGGCGGACCAATTCCACGGCCTTGTCGTTTTCCTGCTTGGCAATTTGATTGGCAAACTGGGTGGCTTCCTGCATGGCTTTTTCCAGTTGGGCGCGAATATCGGCAGGAAGTCCCTCCCAGAATTTTTTGTTGACGATCACGGCATATCCCAGATAGCCATGATCCGAAACGGTCAGGTGTTTTTGGACCTCATGCATTTTCTGGGTATAAAAATTGGACGCCGGATTTTCCGTCCCATCCACCACGCCGGTTTGCAGAGCCTGGTAGACTTCGGAAAAGGCCATGATCTGGGGATTGGCACCCAGGGCACGCATCTGGGCTTCCAGGACCTTGGAAGATTGAATCCGCAGTTTCATCCCCTTGAAATCGGCCAGTTCCTTGAGGGGTTTGTTGGCACTCATCTGCTTGAAACCGTTATCCCAATAGGCCAAGCCGAGAATTTTCTTGTCGGCGAGCCTGGCCAGCAGGGCCTGACCGACCGGACCTTGGGTGACCTTGTGCAACTGGTCATAATTGTCAAAGAGGAACGGCAGATCGAAGACCTCAAACTCCTTGGCCCCCAGGGGACCGAATTTGGCCAACGAAGGAGCCAACATTTGCACGGCACCCAGTTGCAAGGCTTCGAGTTCTTCCTTGTCTTTGTAGAGCTGACTGTTGGGATAGAGTTCTACCTTGACTTTGTTGTTGGTGTACTGCGCCGCCAGATCGCGAAATTTTTCCGCCGCTTTCCCCTTGGGCGTATCCGTTGCCACCACATGGCTGAACTTGAGGAGAATCGGCTCCTCGGCCATAGCCATGCCACACCATGCCAGCACCACGGCCAGGGTCCCCACACCCGTTTTCCACAGTTTCATGAAAAATCCCCTTTTTAATGTCTTGTTAAAACCATCCCAGATCATAAGGTTCGACAGCGTTCAACAGACACACGCCACGATGTATTAACAGAGTCGTCCATCACCCCCCCCCCTCCAAAAACCACACTGATGGAAAGAAAAATTTATTTGACGTCCATTCAAGATACCCGAATTGTCGCCAAATGTAGAGTGACAATCCAAATCCATGGTATCTATCAAGCACGGAAACTACATCGCATTGATTTTCCTAATTATTATCATATAGTTACAAATTTTATCTTGAAACACCAAAAAAAACATGGTAGTTGAAGAAGTTGCGATGATTGGAATGCATGTTCATCGCCTACCCAGCTTCGTTTAACAGAGATTCTTCGTCAAACCCTCGCTTGCTACTAGGTTGTCATCATGCCTTCGAAAAAGAAAAAAAACAGATGGAAAAAATTATTGTCAGAAAGCAGAATGGTAAAGGAGGCTAAACAACCCGGGGATAGACACGCTTTCGAAATCGATCTTGATCGAATTGTTTTTTCCACGTCATTTCGCAGATTAAAAGATAAAACTCAGGTCTACTCTTTACCAAGCAACGATCATGTCAGAAACAGATTGACACATAGTCTCGAAGTCAGCTCAGTAGGCAGATCGTTAGGAGTTGGGGTTGGCCATCATGTGATAAATAAATACAATCTGGACAAATTGTCTTCATATCATTTTGGGTGTGTTGTTCAAGCTGCATGCTTGGCCCACGATATTGGGAACCCACCTTTCGGTCATTCAGGTGAAAATGCAATCAGTGAATGGTTTAAAAATAGATCTCCAAAAGGATGGGATTCAGGATTAACTAGAAAACAAAAAGATGATTTAGAATGTTTTGAAGGGAACGCACAAGGATTTCGCATTTTGACAAATATTGAATATGCCAAGCGCAAAGGTGGACTGCGTCTGACGCATGCAACCCTTTCTGTATTTGTAAAATATCCGAGAAATGCCAGCAACAACCCAAAGGACGGATATATTGGTAGCAAGAAAAATGGTTTCTTTCAATCTGAAAGAAAAATTATCGATGAAACCGCGAAAGCTACGGGGATGATTGAAATTGATAACGGATATTGGAAGCGACATCCGCTTACTTATCTTATGGAAGCTGCTGACGACATTTGCTACTCTGTTGTTGATATTGAAGATGGTTTTGAACTTGGAGTGATTTCATATAAAGATGCATGTGAAATATTAGCAAACATGGCTAACATAAATCTGAAAAAAAATTTTCCGCCTATCGAACAAATCAGATACCTTAGATCAATAGCTATCGGGAAATTAATTGAACAAGCAAAAAATGTATTCATAGAAAACGAGGAGTCGATTCTATCGGGAGAATATGGGAAAGGATTGCTTGATCATTTTGTTTTCGTAAAAGAAGCAAAGAAATTAGCGGAAACTATTTATTCGTCGGATCATGTTGTTAAAAAACAGGTTTCTGGTCGCAATATCATCCACGGGATTCTTGACGAAATGTTTGGAATTGTAATTAAATTACATGAAACGAACTGGGATATAAGTAAATTAGATCACTGGGAACGAAATATTGCCTACCTTATCGGAAAAAATGAACTAGATGTGATTAAATCACAACCAACATCAAGCAAATATGATGCCATCAGGTTTCTTGTTGACTTTGTTTCCGGCATGACAGACGGGTTTGCTTTACGGCTTCATCGACAAATAAACGGGATTGATATCTAAGATGCTGTCCAAAACATGATGATTTCTGAAAAAACGAGTAAAAAAACTGGGATGGAGGTCTAGGAGGAAGCGGCTCTGCCCTTCCTCCTGGCGGGGTTTAGGGCGGAGCCCCAATAAAATCTTTCTTCCCGATTTTTTTATTCGAGAATTTATAGACAGCCTCTTAGATTGCCAACTCTTGCAATTCAGACTCCAACGGAAAAATCTTGTATTGCTTGAGAAGCATCAAAAATTCCACGCGAGAGATGCCAGCCAACTCGGCAGCACGCCCCGATGAAAGCCGACCCAACTCATAAAGTTTAATAGCAGTCAACAAGCACATTTCATGAGCAAAAGAAATTTCGTCCATTTTTTCTGAAATCAAAATTTGTTCCGGAACATCGATCACAATCTGCCGTGTCGTCATGGGATATCTCCACTCGCATAATGCCAAAATGACCTGATCTGCATCCTCAATCTTCCCGGTAACTACCCTCCTCCTCCCAAAACCACGCCCATGGCGAGAAATTTTTCCCGGCGTTCGCGGGCAAGGTCTTCTGGTGGTACCGAACGGAGTTCCCGCAGATGATGGAGCAACTGGTCACGCAGGAGGATTGCAGCGGCCTGGGGATCCCGATGCGCCCCGCCGATGGGTTCCGGAATGATGCCATCGATCACCTTGAGGGCAAGAATTTCTTCGGCGGTCAGGCGCATGGCTTCGGCGGCAAGTTCGGCCTTGGTGGCATCCTTCCAGAGGATGGAGGCACACCCTTCGGGAGAGATGACAGAATAAATGGCGTGTTGCATCATGAGAACACGATTGGCAATTCCCAGGGCCAAGGCACCGCCGGATCCCCCCTCCCCGATCACCACAGCAATCACAGGGGTGCGCAAACGGATCATTTCCTTGAGATTGTCGGCGATGGCCTGGGCCTGTCCCCGTTCTTCGGCCCCCTTGCCGGGATAGGCCCCTGGGGTATCGATCAGGGTAATGACGGGCAAACGAAATTTTTCCGCCATTTTCATCAGACGGAGCGCCTTACGGTATCCTTCGGGTCCTGGCATGCCAAAATTGCGGACCACCTTCTCCCGCGTGCCCCGACCTTTTTCCTGACCAATCACCATGACGGTCATCCCATCAATTTCAGCCATACCCCCGACGATGGCCAGGTCATCGGAAAATTTCCGGTCGCCGTGCAGCTCCGTAAAGCCGGTGAACACCGTCCCCAGATAGTCACTGGTATAGGGACGATCCGGATGTCGGGACAACTGGGTCTTCTGCCAGGGTGTCAATTGACTGAAAATTTCCCCGGTCAAATCCCGAACCTTTTCATCCAGGCTGACAATATCCTTGGCAAGGTCCAGATCCGAAGTGGTGGAAAGGTGCCGCAGCTCCTCCACCTTGACCAGCAGCTCCCCAATGGGCTTTTCAAATTCCAGCCAGGTTGGTGCCATATACTTGTCATTCCCGGGTAAAAACCACTGCCTGAAGACCGAACAACTCCTGCAACTCTTCCAATAAGCGCGTGCTGGGCTGGACAGAACAGGCCCTGCCCAGCCGGAGGATGGTCTGTGCCTGCGGTAAACGCAAGGTCAGAAGCACCTGGCACTCAGTGCCTCGATGGTGCGTCAGCACAGTTTCCAGACGTTGCAGGACATCTGCCGAGAGGGTGACCATATCGGCCTTGATATGCAATACCCGACAAATTTCCTGGCGAAAGGCATCCAGGGTACGAATTTTATCGGCGATCATTTTGGGTTCTTCGTCACTCGCATCGACGGTTCCCTCGACCACGACCGGGGCATCCCCTTCCAGGCACTCGCGGGAGGCCTGATAAACCTCAGGAAAGACAACAATTTCCAACTGCCCATACATGTCTTCCACAGTAAGGAAGGCCATGCGATCCCCTTTGCGGGTCCGGTGAATTTTACGTTCAGCCACCAGCCCGGCCAGCTTCAGGAGTGGCCCCCGGTCAATTTTGCCACCTTTGTTCCAACTGCCGCTTCTGCCTTCCCTTTCCGCAGCATCGCCGCCGTTGACGTGACCACTGCCGCTGCCATTGACATGGCCGCCGCTGCCACTGCCGATGCCACCGTCACCGCCTTCCGTCGCTCCGAATCGCTCCCGCAACGTCAAGGTGGTTTCCAGACCATAGGAGGACAACTCCTCCGCATATTTTTGCAAAGGATGTCCGGTGAGGAAAAAGCCCAGGGCCTCTTTTTCGAAGGCCAGCAACTGGTTGGCATCGGGTTCCGGGACCTCGGGCAGGGGTGGATCGCCGCTGTTCGGGTCGGACTCATCATCGGCCAGGTCGCTGAACAAATCCCGATAACCGAGCGCCGCATCGGCCTGCTTGCGGGCACCTACGCTCATGGCATCCGGCAGACCTGCCAGCAGTGCCCGACGATTCCTGACCAGGGAATCAAAGGCTCCCGCCCGGATCAATTGTTCCAGCATGCGTTTGTTGAGGGTCCCGGAACCCAGCCGACGACACAGATCATACAGGGAACGAAAAGGTCCCTCCCGGTCGCGATGGTCCAACAGGGCGGCCACGCCTCCCTCGCCCACACTTTTCACCGCAATCAGGGCATAACGAATCCCCTCTCCTTCCACCATGAATACATCCCGCGAACGATTGATATCCGGGGGATAAACCGGGATCTGCATCTCCCGGCACTCGCGGATGAAATGCATCAGCTTGTCGGTGAACTGCATTTCGCAGGTCATGGTGGCCGCCATGAATGCCACGCGATGATGGGTTTTGAGCCAGGCCGTCTGGTAGGAGATCAGGGCATAGGCCGCCGAATGGGATTTGTTGAACCCATAGCCGGCGAATTTTTCCATCAGGTCAAAAATATGTTCGGCCTTTTTTTCCGGAATGCCATTGCGGCGTGCCCCGTCCATGAATGTGGCCCGCTGGGAGGCCATCTCTTCGGCTTTTTTCTTGCCCATGGCCCGCCGCAAAAGGTCGGCACCGCCCAGGGTATAACCAGCCAGGACCTGGGCAATTTTCATCACCTGTTCCTGATAGAGAATGACACCGTAGGTCTCTTTCAGGATCGGTTCCAACTGCGGCAGGGGGTAACTGACCGCTACCTGCCCATGTTTGCGATTAATGAAATCATCCACCATCCCCGACCCGAGAGGCCCGGGACGATACAGGGCCACGAGGGCAATGACATCTTCCAGGGTATCCGGCGCAAGTTTTTTCAGGATTTCGCGCATCCCCGAAGATTCCAACTGGAACACGCCCCGTGTCCGTCCCTCCTGCAACAGCCTGAAGACTTCCCTGTCTTCCAGATTGATCTGATTGATATCGATGGGAGGTTCACCCCGAGCCAGCCGGTCGGTATTGACCATTTTCAGGGTGGCCTGGATCACGGTCAGGGTTTTCAGTCCCAGAAAGTCAAACTTGACCAGACCCGCCTTTTCGACATCACCCATATTGAACTGGGTCACTGGCATGGAAGAGCGCGGATCCCGATACAAGGGAACCGTATCGGTCAGCGGACCATTGGCGATGACCACTCCGGCTGCATGGGTTCCCGCCGAGCGGGGCAAGCCTTCCAGGGCCAGACAAAGCTTCATTAAATCGCGAACTTCGGGTTCATCTTCCTGGAGTTTCTGCAGGCGTTCTTCCTGTTGCAGGGCCGTTTCCAGGCTGATGCCGAGCATGTTGGGGATCATTTTGGCGATGCGGTCCACCCGGCCATAGGGAAATTCCAGGACCCGTCCCACATCCCGGATCACGGCCCGTGCCTGGAGCGTGCCGAAGGTGATGATCTGCGCCACCCGGTCCGCTCCGTACCGATCCTGAACGTAATGGATGACTTTTTCGCGTAGATCCATGCAGAAATCCACGTCAAAGTCGGGCATGGAGACCCGTTCCGGATTGAGAAATCTTTCAAAAAGAAGCTGATACCGAATGGGATCCAGATCCGTAATATCCAACGCCCAGGCCACCACGGACCCCGCCCCCGAACCCCGTCCTGGTCCCACCGGAATTTTTTCCCGTTTGGCCCAGCGGATAAAGTCGGACACGATCAAGAAATATCCCGGAAACCCCATCTGGATGATGACATCGATTTCATAATCCAGGCGATTTTTATACACGATTTCCTGGGCGGCAAACTGCTCGGGGGAGAGATGCGGTTGCAGTTCGCGTTGCAAACGTCCCTGCAATCCCTCCTCGGCCACATGATGCAACCAGGAGGTCAGATCATTCCCTTCCGGCACGGGAAAGTCCGGCAACATGGGCCTGCCCAGTTCCAGACGGGTATTGCACCGTTTGGCAATCCGGATGGTATTGGCCACGGCTTCCGGCACATCGGCAAACCGCCGGATCATCTCTGCGGGTGGGACAAAATGGTGCTGCGCGTTGAACCTGGGTCGTTCTTCTTCATGCAGGGTATGGCCCAGACCGATGCAGAGGAGCGCATCCTGGGCTGGTTGATCTTCGGGATCGAGAAAATGGACATCGCTGGTTGCCACCAGGGGAAGGTTCAACTCCATGGCCAGATCCATGGTTTGGCGATTGATTGCCTCTTCACCCGGCAGGTCGTGACGTTGCAATTCCAGATAAAAATTGGGTACGCCGGCACCATCGTCAAACAATTTGGCCAACCTCAGGGCCATGGCGCGTGCCGCGTCCGTCTCTCCTGCCCGCAGCAGGCGTCCGATGGCCCCTTTGGCAGCGCCGGAGAGGGCGATCAATCCCTGACCATGGCGTTCCAAGGTTTCCAGATCCACCCGGGGTTTGCCGTGACTCCCCTCCAGATGGCCCACGGAGAGAATACGCAACAAATTCCGCCATCCTTCCTGATTGCGGCTCAGCAGGATCAACTGGTCGCGTACCTCCCGGTCCAGGCGCTCGGAATGATCGAGCCGATTCGGTACCACCAGAATCTGGGCACCCAGAAGCGGTTTGACCCCTGCCTTCAGACATTGCGTATAAAAAGGGATGGCAGCAAACAGATTACCCTGATCGGTCAGGGCCACTGCCGGCATTTTCAATTCTCGCACCCGCTGCAACAAACCTTCCACCCGTACTGTGGAAGTCAGCAGGGAAAAAGCGGTATGCACATGTAAATGGATAAAGCCGGATGACGGCATCTCAGGATAACCTGCGTCACAACACCAGATGCGCGGGGTAGAATCGTCCGAATTGGCCAGGGTGACGGTCTCCCCGGACTGGACGATGACGAACAGAAATCACTCTCCAGACATCATCCAAGGTTACGATGTCAGACATGGACAATTTCTCCCAAGCATAGAAGGCCACTCCCATGGAAAAGCATACCCGAAACCACGTTCCGGGGTGAAGGCATTTATCCATCCTGGATTGCGATGGATTTTCCTGGACTTCTGAGGATACAAAAAAGATCTCCCGGACTTCCGAAGACGCAAAAAAGCCAGCAAGGCATGATCCCTGCTGGCTTTCTGGACTTTCCTGGAACTTTTTGGAAACGGGTTTGGTGCGGATGGCCGGACTCGAACCGGCACGGCTTGCGCCACTGCCCCCTCAAGACAGCGTGTCTACCAGTTTCACCACATCCGCATGATCGACTTGTCAGGACCAAATCCGCTTCGCCTGCGCAAGCGACCGTGGCAAGCTAACAAAGATGCAACCATCTGGCAACGGTTTTCTTTGCACCCTTGTCGAGTTTTGTGACAAAACGGACGAACCGCCGAGTGGAAACTCGCGATTGCGGTCTTAACTCGTGCCGCCTTCCTAAAGGTCAAAATCGTCGGCACCCGGATTGATAACGTTTTCGCAGTTCAGAGGCTGGCCTATGCGTAACCCCTGTCAACGCTTCACACCACACTGCACGATGTAGCACGCATGACCCCGGAACCAAGATTTTTCAGATGGTATCCTTATTGTTCTCTGAAAATACCTCACCCAGTGATTGGGCATCCAACAGCCGCAGGCTCCATTCTTCCAACGATGACAAACCAGCCTTGGCCACTTTTTCTCTGGCCCAGTCAGGTATGGTCCCGAAGCGGCGGAGCAACTGGCGCGTCAGTACCTTGGCCTCACCGTCCCGCTCGCCATCCTGGTGTCCGGCTTGATGTCCGGCTTGATGTCCGGCTTGATGTCCGGCTTGATGTCCGGCTTGCAGCCCGGCTTGATGTTCCTGCATCAGGCGATGCTCGATTATTGGCAGGGAAAAAAGTTTCTCGCCGGGTGTTGTGTTCAAGATGAAATCGAACCATTCCTGCCCGAGTTGCGAGATGTATTCTGGCGTGATTGTTTCCATTGCCGGGCTGATCAATGAATCTTTCATCTGCAATC
>JADGCO010000003.1:0-12120 GCA_015228935.1 Magnetococcales bacterium
GGGCACAGCCCTTCCTCCTGGACCTCCATCCCAGTTTTTCATTCGTTTTTTTTTTTTTGAAATTAACAAGTTATTAGACAGCCTCTGATATTAAACATCCATGGACGCCAGCCATTTATTGAGCCTTTGCGGTGATACCGGCTGGATGGTCTTCAATTCCTGGGCAAACAGGGAGACCCGAAACTCCTCAAGCAGCCAACGAAACTGCTCTAATTGTGGATGGGTGGCCCGTTGGGTGCGTCGGTATTGCCGCAACCGTTGCTGGCGATCCAAAAAACTTTTCCAGAACGGGGCCAGGGTTGCGGCCCTGTCCCGATCCTTGCCCGGGGCCAGGGCAAACCGTTCCATACGCAACACAATGGCCTGCAAATAACGGGGATATTCGGCCAGCCATGCCGGCGGGGTCTCGGTCAAAAAACCGGGATAGACCAGGTGGGCGAGTTGCTCGCGAATTTCCGGGACAAGGTTGCTTTTGGCGGCGGTGCCGGTCTTGGCCAGGGCAAGCATGATCTGGTGGTGGCGGGTCAGAATATCGGTGACAAGGTGGTGCAACGCCATTGCGGTGGAGAAAAAGGCTTTTGTGCCTTGTGCCAGACAATCGTTGAATTGGCTTTGGGTAGGCACGGGGCAGATTTCGTTAGTGCTGACAATTCCGCTAACGGAATCCCGCGACGCATCTCCCGAACCGGCCAGAAATACCCGCTCCGCCGCCGCCTGAATGATCTCCTCGACCAACGGCTGCGTGGCCCCGGTCTCGGCATAGGCCAGACGCACGGCCTGACCCGGCTGGCACGCCTTGCGCAACTCGCGAATTTGCCGGGATATCTGCAATAAAAACAACCGCCGCAAACCGGCCCGGGTGGTCTCGGCAGCCACCTCCGGGGCATCCAGAAGCACCGTCGCCACCGAATCCCCATCATCACGCAAGGCCGCGTAGGCGTGAATGGTGCGGCTCCCGGCCTGCACGGCCACCATGGCAGGAAAATCCCCAAAATCCCACCGCACAATACCCTGCCGCTCCCAGGGAGTCTCCGGACGCTCCTGAAAAGATTCCCGCGCTTCACGCCCCAAGGTGGCCCGAATCTGATCCAGATCCCGCCCCTGGGCCAGAATCCGGTCACCATCAGGAGCCACAATCATGAAATTCATCCGTAAATGATCCGCCACCCCCTCCGGTCGCCACGCCTCGGGCGGTATGTGGTGCCCCAAAAGACGAAAAATGCGCTCGGCCAAAGCCTGAACCAGGGATGAATGGCCGGGCAGAGGCGTGGCCAGACACCGCTCGACCGTGACCGGCAAAGGCACCAGATGCCGGCGATACCCCTTGGGCAGGGTGCGCAACAAGGCCTGCACCTTCTCCCGCAACATGCCCGGCACAAGCCATTCAAAAGGATCCACCGGCATTTGATTCAACAAGGGAAGAGGAATCCTGACACTGATGCCATCCCCCTCGCTCCCCGGGTTGAAATGATACTCCAAAGGCAACTCCTGACCCTGAATGATGAGATGCCCCGGATAGAGATCCCCGGCAATCCCGGCAGCCCCCTCCTGCAACAGGATTTCACGGGTCAAAAACAGATAATGGGGATCGGTCTTTTCAATCTGCCGCAACCAGAATTCAAAGGCCAATGTGGCATGCACATGCGCGGGCAGACGTTGATCATAAAAATCATGAATTTCCCGATCCTCGACAAGCAGATCACGCCGCCTGGCCTGGTGTTCGAGGGTGCGGATTTCATTCACCAGTTGCTGGTTGTGTTCCAGAAACGGGGATCGCGTTTTCAGGGATCCCTCGACCAGGGCTGACTGGATGAATATTTCCCGGGCCGCTTCGGGAAACAGGGGACCATAATGCACCGCCCGACGCGGCACCACCACCAGCCCCTGAAACGTCACCTTTTCCCAGGCCATCACCTGGCCGAGATCGTTGTTCCAGTGCGGCTCCAGATAACTGACCGAACAGAGCGACGCCGCCACCATCTCCACCCATTGCGGCTCGATCCAGGCACAGGTCCGCGCATAGAGACGGGTGGTCTCGACCAGCTCGGCAGCCACAATCCAGGCCGGCGGCTTCCGGAACAATCCAGATCCGGGAAAGACATGAAATGTCATCTGACGGACGCCGGTAAACTCCCTCCTCTCCACCTTGCAGCCAATGTTGCCCAACAGGCCGGTCAACAGGGATTGATGAATCTCGGCATAACCGGCTGGCACCTCGTTGATGAGAATTCCACTCTCCTTGAGCTGCCGGGTCAACTGCTGGTGAATCTCCTGCCATTCGCGCACCCGGAACGGCGCAAGAAAGGCCTCCTTCAAAAACTGGCGAAATTTGCGTTTGGATTTGGCCTGGGCTGCCCCCTGTTCAATGAATGCCCAGAGTTTCAGGAGGGTCATGAAATCGGACTGGGGATCCTGAAACTGCCGATGAAAATTGTCGGCCTTGTCGCGGGATTCATGGGGGCGTTCCCGGGGATCCTGCACGTGCAGGGCGGCGGCGATGATCAGGACTTCCGCCAGGGCAGCCAGCTTTTGTCCGGCCAGAAGCATGCGCCCCAGACGCGGATCGATGGGCAGTTTGGCCAATTGCCGACCGGTTTCGGTCAGCCGTTCGGCATTGTCGATGGCCCCCAGCTCGCGCAGCAGGCGCAAACCATCGCGGATGGCCTTGGGGTTGGGTCGGTCCACAAACGGAAACCGGTCGGCTGGCCCCAGGTCCAGATCCTTCATGCGCAGGATGACCGCCGCCAGGGAGGAACGCAAAATTTCCGGTTCGGTAAAACGGGGCCGATGGTTGAAATCCTCCTCGGAATAAAGACGGATACAGACACCGGGAGAAAGACGCCCGCAACGTCCCTTGCGCTGATCGGCAGCGGATTGGGAAATTTTTTCGATGGGCAATCGCTGGATGCGGCTCCGGCCACTGAAACGGCTGATGCGGGCCAGACCCGTATCCACCACATGACGAATGCCGGGCACAGTGATCGAGGTTTCGGCCACATTGGTGGCCAGAACAATCCGCAGCCGGTTGGAAGGCTCGAAAATCCGGTTTTGTTCGGTCGTGGAGAGACGGGCAAAAAGCGGCAATATTTCCGTCTGGGGAGGATGGTGCTTGCGCATGGCTTCGGCCAGCTCCCGGATTTCCCGCTCGCCCGGCAGAAAAACCAGAATATCACCCTCCGGCTGCAAGGCGGCCAACTCATCGACCGCCGTCAGGATGGCCTGTTCCAGATCGGGTTCGTCGTCGGCGTTCTCTTCGATGGGGCGTTCGACCGGACGATACCGCACCTCCACCGGATAGGTACGGCCACTGACCTCCACAATGGGAGCGTTCTGAAAATGCCTGGAAAATTTTTCCGTATCCAGCGTCGCGGAACTGATGATGATTTTCAGGTCGGGACGCCGGGGCAGCAGGCGCTTGACGTAGCCGATCAGAAAATCGACATTCAATCCCCGTTCATGGGCCTCGTCGATGACCAGGGCGTCATACTGGGTCAGCAGCGGGTCGGAACGGGTTTCTGCCAAGAGAATTCCGTCGGTCATGATTTTCAGGCAGGCATCCGGCCCGACGCGATCACTGAAGCGAATCTTGAACCCGACCAGCCTGCCGATCTCGGTTTTCAAATCCCGGGCCAGATAGGCAGCGATGGTGCGAGCCGCAATGCGCCGGGGCTGGGTCACCCCGATCATGCCCGCCACCCCCAGCCCCAGTTCCAGGCAGATTTTGGGAATCTGGGTGGTTTTGCCGGAACCGGTTTCGCCGCTCAGGACAATCACCTGATGTTGTCGAATCAGGCGGGCAATCTCCTCCCGGCGTTGGGCCACGGGGAGTTCCTGGGGAAATTCCGGGTGGGGAAGCCGCTGCGCCCGCAATTCCAGGCGTTCCCGGGCGTTGGCCACGGCACGGGCCAACCGACCCAACTGTTCCGGATCCACAGACTCACCACGCCGCAGCCTCTGAACCATCCCCTGAAGTCGGCGCTGAAAATGCAAACGGTCGCCGATCATGCACCGGGGCAGCTCCCCGAACAGACGGTTCAGGGTATCTTGCAAGTTATCCACGGAATTCCAAGCCTGGGTTGATGATGCAAATGATTGAGCAAGTGTCTGAAGTTTACCACAGTTCATCACCTGTTGGCCATTTGATTTCCAAAAATTTCTGGAAATGGCGGGCGGACGGGGCCAAAATTAATTATTAAATAGACTTGTCGCCTGCTGACAGATGGTGGAAAATAGATGGGTGTTGAATCGGGGCGCGTGTCAGTCTCAGAATCAGATTGCCGAGAGTTGTAAACTGGGCAAAAACAAAACAAGCAGCCCTGTTGAATTGACAATGGCGTCTGGTGAGTTCCGTTCTGACCGTTGCCATCAACCTGTCTTACAATGTGGAGGGAATGTCATGATCAGAGGAGTGCGTCAATACTGGTTGTTGGGAGCTTTGGCCGCTGGATTGTTTGCCTCTGCCCCGGCCATGGCCGAGGGAGAACCCGCCGCGGATGGCAAACCCCTGGGGGCTGAAGTGGCCGCCAAGGAACAAGCCTATGCCAAGGGAGTGACCATTCCTCCCTTCAAGTTGGGTGGCATCGAGATCAAGCAGGACCGCTCCAAAGGCGTGCCGGACGATTTCAAGGATCCGGCATCCCGCAAGTGCAAACCGTTCTGCGCCCAGCCGGAAACCATCGAAGGGGCCACCACCGTCAAGGTTGAGGATTTTGCCAAAATGGCCGATGACATCAACGCCGGTAAAATCGTCATCGTGGACATGCGCACCCCGGACTGGTACGCCAAGGGAACCCTCCACGGTGCCATCAACATTCCCTACAGCGATCTGACCGGTGCCGAAACCAAGGCCAAAGCCAAACTGAAAAAAGTGGAAGGCAAAGATGTCATCGCCTTCTGCAATGGCTGGTGGTGCGGCCAAAGCCCAACGGGCATCAAAGCCATGGAAACCCTCGGTTACAAAGGAAAAATCTACTGGTTCCGGGGCGGAAACCAGGATTGGGTTGATGCCGGTCTGGAGTTCCACAAACCATAACCATCGGTTGCAGTCAAGTGACGGCACATATGATCTTCCCCCGGTGGCTGCCAGCCACCGTGGGGAGGGTAGTGTTCGGGTTTATAATTATTAATTTTTATTAAATTTTTAAGGTTTTCAAGGCTTCAATTCGGCATTGAGGGTGGCAAAGGCTCGATCTTTCCCGAGAAGGACAATTGAGACATGAAGAAATTCTTCGCGAGTCTGCGTTTCAAGACCTTGTTGTGGATGATGACGTTGTTTTCGTTCATTATTTTTATTGGCGTGATCGGGTTCAACTACAACTCCATCGGGGTTGTCAATCATCTCTACACGGATTTGTTGCAGGGTCCCATTCAAGCCAAGGAAAAATGGGACATGCTGGGCAGTCATATCCAGGAAGCCGAACGCAACCGTCTCAAATATATGCAGGAACAACAAGCGGGAATCCTGGACCGGGCCAGATCCTTGCTCACGGATGCCAAGGAAGATGCCGCTTCGATGGGTCAGAGCGGCCAGGAAACCGTCCAATTGATCCAGCAGTACGAGGAGAATTTTCTTGCCATGGTGCGCAATCTGGAAGCGAACCGTACCTCCAGGCAGGAAATGTTGAAAGTGCGCAACAAGATGGAATCCCTGATCTATGATGCGGAAAAACCGGCTCTCGAAACAGCCCTGAGCGAGTTTTTGCTCGTGGAAATGACATATTTTGCCGACCGCAAGCCCGAACAGGTCAAATCCATCCTGGTCCTGCTGGACAGATTTTTGCGGGATACCGCCGGTACGGCCAGTGCCAAGGAGATGGGAGATGCCAATGCAACCTACCGGAAAATATTCATCTCCATTGTGGACAATCATGCCGGTGTCCTGAAAATTTCCCGTGACATGGAGAGTTTCGCAGATGCCATCATCGAACAGGTCAAAAAACAGATGGAGGTTGCCAGAACCTCTGTATCCAACGCCTCGACTCTGGCATTGAATAAAACCCACACGGCCCAGAATCACGCCCTGATCTGGACTTCCCTGGGGGTGATTCTGGCCCTGATCATTGCGCGCATATTCGAGCGCACCATTCACCGTCAACTGGGGTGCGATCCCCTGCAATTGGCCAAGGTGGCCCGTTACGTTTCCGTAGGCAATCTGCGCGAGGTATCCCTGGCCGGTGGCTGCCAGAGCAATTTCGGGATCGATTATGACTTGCGCCTCATGTCGAACCGGTTGACCGAAATTGTTTCAAAAATCAGAGCAGCGGCTGACAACTCCACGAGTGGCAGCCATGAACTCTCCCAGACATCGGCGGAAATGTCGGAAGGTGCGGCAACCCAGGCGGAATTCATCAAACAAACCACGGCAGCCATGAATACCATGACCGGGCAGATCCGGCAGAATGCCGACAACGCCGTGCAGACCGAAAAAATTGCCATGCAGGTCGCCCAGGAGGCCACCCGAAGCGGCGAAGCGGTGGAAAAAGCCGTTGATGCCATGAAAAAAATTGCCGGAAAAACGACCGTAATCGAAGAAATTTCCAGGCAAACCAATTTGTTGGCTCTGAATGCCGCCATCGAGGCCGCTCGCGCCGGAGAGCATGGCAAGGGATTCGCGGTGGTCGCCGCCGAAGTGCGCAAACTGGCCGAAAACAGTCAGGCTGCCGCCGGAGAAATCGGCAGACTCTCCAGTGAAACCATGGGCATTTCGGAAGATGCCGGCAAACTGATCCGGCAACTTTTGCCGACAATTCACAAGACGGCGGATCTGGTCAAGGAAATCTCCTCGTCCAGCTCGGAGCAACGCCAGGGGGCCGATCAGATCAACCACTCCATGCACTCCCTCGAAGAAGTGATCCAGCGCAACGCCGAAGCCGCGCACACAATCGCCGAAACAGCCCGGGAACTGACCCACGAAGCCGATATTCTGCATGAGGCCATCACCTTCTTCAAATTGTAGGGTGCGGTTGCCGGGGTGAATCGTACTGGCGTGGAGATCACGATCGGATTGATGTGAGTTGGGTTGGTGCAGGCAAAAAGTTGGGGCAGTGGGGTTGGCATTGGCATGGAGCGGGCAGGAGGGATTGACGAAGAAAAAATGGCGTAAAAATTGCTTTATTTTCCTGAAGCAAAATTTCTGTGTCATGGTTTTTGCACAGGTATTGACGGCTCGTCTTGCAGAGAACCCGCAGAAATTTTTCAATGACCCTCTCAAATGGCTCGAACACAGGAAAACTCAACAAGGTGAACGCCATGCAAGAAACACTTCGGGACGGACTCTCTGCCGTCATAATCGGTCGTAACGAGGAAAATTTTTTACCAAGAACTTTGCCTCCTCTGCTCGATGTCGCAGATGAAATCATCTTCGTCGATACGGGATCTGACGACCGCACTATGGATATTGCCGAAGAATTTGGGTGCAAAATTTTTCGCCAACCCTGGCAGGACGATTTTTCCGTTCCCAAAAATTTTGGGATTGATCGGGCCAGACACAGTTGGATCCTGAATGTGGATTGTGACGAAGCCCTGGATACCCAACCCAAAACCCGGGATAAATTTGCGGAAAAATGCCTCGGTGATGCCGAAGGCAAACCGGTTTTCATCATCCATATTGACAATCTGCTGGCCAATGGTACGGTCAAACGCCAGGATGCCATGCGCTTGTTCCGCAATGATCCCCGGATTCGATTCCAGAATCCGATCCACGAATCGGTGTGCAATTCGGTCTACCAGAACTGGCCTGAATTCAGGCCCGAAAAACTCGATATGCGTTTGACCCATTTTGGGTATCAGCAGGACAGCAACAAGGAAAAGCTGAAACGCAACATTGCCATTTTGCGGGCCTGGATGGCACGGGAACCCGACAATATTTTCGGCAACTACAAACTGGGCATGAATCTGCATTTTCGCGGCAACATCAGCGAAGGGTTGTATTTTCTTGGACGGGCATTCGACCTGGTCTGCAAGGTGAAAGACCGGTCCAGCTATCCCTTCCTGAAGGAGATGATCCCCTTCTATATCAATGAATTGATTCAAGATGGCCGGTCAGAGGACGCAAAGAGCGCCCGGGATACGGTTCTGGGTTGGGAGTGACCTCAGGCAGGCCAGATCGGTACCAGTTGTGCGGCAAGGTCGTCGGCCACTTGCACAAAGTCGTGACGCTGTTGGGCATCGAGGATGCGGGCGAGGAGGGGATTGATCTGTTCCGGGTCGATCCCCGCCTTGTTTTCCAGGCGCCATAGGACACAATCGATAAATCTCTGCATCGCTTCCCCCCCTTCGGCGTCACGCCCCTGACGGAAAAAGCGAATCGTCTGTTGCAGATGACCGGCACAATCGTCGGGATGAATCTGCAAGGCCTGTTGCATCTCCCGGCGTAGCGTAAACAAGGCGTGACGGGCCATGGCAACGGCAGTTTTTGCCTGATGGTTCCAGAATATTTCCAGGGCTTGAGAAAAATATTCCCGGGTTTCACTCCAGGAACCGCTGCATGCTGTCAGATTGCCCAGATCCATGAGACAGCGCGCATCTTCCAGGGGGAGGGGTTTGGCCTGTTTTTCGGCCAGGTGCAGACCTGCCCGGACTTCGAGCAATTGTTGCCGGGCGGCCCGCATGCGGCCATGGTGGCGCAAAAATTCTGCCACCACGCGCCCGGTACGGGCTTTTTGCCGGGCGTCGCCCAGGGCATAGGTCATGGATCGGGTCTCTTCCAACAGGCCGGCAGATTCTTGATAGCGTCCACTCTGCATGTGACTCTGCGCCAGAGAGCGCAAAGCCAGGATGCGCAAGGCCAGGCCCTGTTGATGCGACAAGGGCAGGGATGTGGCCATGGCCAGGGCGGCTGTTGCCAGCTTTGTGGCTTGATCACTCCTGTTTCGGTGGAGACAGACGGACGCTGCGCCGCACTGAATGGCGATCTGCTCCCCTGCATCCTGGTCGGGTGTCAGGCGTTCGAGAAGATCGAACAAAGAGGCTTCGGCCTGCGTATATCGATAGACAAGCAGATCTGTATCGGCCTGTTGCAAGCGGGATTGAATGTTCATCGACGCGAACGAGTGCAAAACGGGGAAGTGCAAGGGAGGAACTTTGCCGGCAAAGTCGGGGAGGGGAACGATGCTGTCTGCATCCCCATGACAGATTCCCTCGATGTTCGCCCCCCGACGGCTCAGATTGAAAAACACGACTTCCGGGTGGCTCCGCACATAATCTTCCAATTCCAACAGGGCACAGGACAAGGCCGGTGATGAGGCGACTTCGCCTCCCTGGCCATCCGGGAGCATGGTACCGGGATCAACCCGGACATTCCATTTCATGGCCGGGCAACCTGTCACATGACTTGTTCCCCCGGGAAAGGAAAAATCCGCTCCGGCCAGAATCACATGCGCCGCACCCATGCGCACCGCCAGATCCACCGCCGGATGCAACACACTGCCGGACGCATGCAACACGACCTGTCGGCGTCGTTGCCGGATATCCTCATAAATGGGCGATGCAGAACAGGCCAGATAGCGGGGACCGGGCCACTCTTGGAGGAGTGATGGATCGGCAGCCGGAAAGTATACCAGGGGAACCCGTGCCAGGGCCTTGTCACCCTGGAGATCTTGAAACAGAGTCAAAACAATGGGCTGGTGTTCCAGGGAGACCACGACATCAGGCAGTATTCCCGCCTGTCGCAAGGGAATCAAGGCACCATCGACGGCAATCAGGGGTGTTTCTTGCGAACGGCTGGCCAGACGGGCAAAATGATCGCTCAGGGTGGGACCGGCTCCGGCTACCAGGATCGTTCCTCCCGGATGTGTTCCAAAAAGGGCATCGATCCCGGGATCGTTCTGGATGACATCCTTGTTTTGACGAATTTTTTCCATCAGCAGGGGATGTTCCAGGAAGCGCCGGTCTGAATACTCTTTTTCGATGGACATGCGAACCCGGGCTGCCCATCTTTTGGCTGCCCATTCCGGTCCACTCAGGCGCAACGCCACGGGTATTGCCGCAAAAGGTTTTTGGACTCCATCCATCTCCTGCCAGATCAACAGTTCGGTGCGGGGATCGGCCAGCCATGTCCGATGGTCCATCACTTCCAGGATTTGGCGAAACAGACCGATATTGAGCAACACCACGGTCAACCGGGTGATTTCGGGTCGGGCCAGGAGAGTCTGGGGAAGGTGATGTCCACCCAGACCATAAATGAAGGCTGTCGTACTGCCTGTTGGCACATTGTCTGCCAACAAGCGTGCTTCGCCCCATGGATCGATCTGACTGAAAAGGCGCAGACCATCCACCAGCACGCCTGTACCATCCTGGACCCATTCCACACGATGTCGAGAGGAGGCCTGGCAGCAGAGACGCCATACATTCGGCCATCGCTGCCGAATGATCGGAATATTTGTCTCCCAATGGATCATGTCCGAATCCACCCATTCTCCGTGCAAGAGAATACAACTTGAAAGTACATGAAAATAAAATAGTATTTGCTACAACCTCAATATATTTCACCCTCCGTCGTCACCCCATCGCCCCCGGGACAATGCCCCGCAATGAATTTTTGGGCAAGGGATTTCCCAAAATCCATTGACTTGGAGGGGATTGTTCATATAATGACACGCTTCGTTAAAGACCTGTTGTTGGAAACAGAAGATATCATTGCGAGGCCATGCCAATGCGACGTCGTCCATTAATTGCTGGAAACTGGAAAATGAACGGGCTGATCGAAACCGCCCAGGAGCTGGTGGAGGGGATCGGCATCGGAGTCTCCGGAAGGGAAAGAGAAGGGAAGTTGCAGTGTGAAGTCCTGGTCTGTCCCCCTTTCACCGCCATTCAAACCGTCCACCAGGCCGTGAGTGCCAAAGGGTACACCATCAAGGTGGGTGGACAAAACATGGACATTGAAGGCCCGGGGGCGCGTACAGGTGAAATCTGCGGCATCATGTTGCGGAATGTCGGCTGCCGCTATGTGATCCTCGGTCACTCCGAGCGCCGTCAGTTTTTTGGTGAAACCAATGAGATTGTTGCGAAAAAGGTTGAATCCGCCTTCCGTGACGGACTCATCCCCATCGTCTGTGTCGGTGAGGAACTCAAGGATCGGGAGGCCAACCGCACCATCGATGTGATCCGTCCGCAACTTGAAGCTGTCATGCCGAAGCTTCCCGAAGAGACCGCCAAACGGAATACCCTCGTCGTGGCTTATGAACCGGTCTGGGCCATTGGCACCGGCAAGAATGCCACCCCTGAGCAGGTCCAGGAAGTCCATGCCTTCATCCGCAAATTCCTGGCTGAAAAACTGGGTGCCGACACGGCCTCCAAAATCCGCATCCTCTACGGCGGGTCCATGAAGCCATCCAACGCCGCCGGCCTTCTGGCCCTGGAAGATGTCGATGGGGGGTTGATCGGTGGTGCCGCTCTGAAGGCCCAGGACTTCCTGGCCATCATCGACGCCAATCCGGCATCGGATTGATCGAGTATCTGTTCCTTATGATGTTCCATAGCAGCGGAGTCCTTGCATGACACTGATCCTGACCGTGATTCACCTCCTCGTGGCCTTCGGGATCATCTTTGTCGTGCTGGTCCAAAAGGGAAGCAGCGCCGATATGGGGGCCGCTTTTGGAGGAAGTTCCCAAAGCCTGTTTGGTGCCCGTGGTTCCGGAAGCTTCCTGGGGAAAGTGACCGCATTTCTGGCCACGGTCTTCATGTTGACCAGTCTTTCCCTGGCCTTTTTTACAACACGGTCCACGACAACCGACTCCGTCATGAAAGGGGGGGCCGCCAGGCCCCCTCAGCAACAATCCCCCGCCAATTCCACATCCAAGGCCAAAGATGCCAAAGAGGGGGGGATTCCCGCCGCAACAGGCGCACCCGCTACCGATATTCCGGTTCCGGCAAAAGCCCAGGAACCCGAAAAAGGGAAAGAGGGTGCAGGACAACAGCCTGAATCGCCGGTTGGCAATAAGCCAGTCCCGGCTTTTGCAGACAGCCCGATCACCATCCCAACACCACCCAAGAATGCAACGCCGCCTATAAGCGTTCCTGCTTCTCCAACGCCTTCCAAAAAGAGCGATTCCGCTTCTCCAACGCCTTCCAAGAGCGTTCCTGCCCAGTCAACACCTTCCAGGAGCGTTCCTGCCAAGGAGG
>JADGCO010000003.1:12217-36889 GCA_015228935.1 Magnetococcales bacterium
AGGAGGGGGCAGCCAATTCTCCAGCCCAGCCAACGCCTTCCAAGAGCGTTCCTGCCAAGGAGGAGGGGGCAGCCAATTCTCCAGCCCAGCCAACGCCTTCCAAGAGCGTTCCTGCCGGGAACGGGAAGGGTAGCGGCGGCGGACAGTAACCCAAGGCTCGAAGTTATTGGTGGGTATTGCGGGTATTGGCGGGGGGGCCGTCAATATCGGTATGTCGTGCCAGCCTGCCAGGGTTTGGATTCACGGGTGCGGACAATTTGCGAAAACTTAGGTTGAAGGGGGAGGGGGGGTATAGCCAGGGATCTGTTTGACGTCCACTTCGTCGATCTGTTCGGGCGAGAGATATTGTTCTGCGTAGCGCATGAATACTTTCTGGTCGATGAACACCTGGAACAAATCCGGATCGATATGTTGATCCTTTTTCATGAAACCCAGAATTTTCAAGGATTGTGCCAGCGTTTTGCCAGGCTTGTAGGGACGGTCCCTGGCGGTCAGGGCTTCGAACACATCGGCGATGGCCATGATGCGGGCCTGAATGGACATCTGGTCGCGTTTCAACCCTTTGGGATAGCCGGTGCCGATCATGGTTTCGTGATGTCCGCCAGCCATTTCCGGGACGCGGGCCAAATGTTTGGGGAAGGGGATGGCTTCCAGCATTTTGATGGTGGCCACGACGTGATTGTTGATGATTTCCCGTTCTTCCTTGTTGATGGTACCCCGGTCAATATTGAGATTGTAGACCTCATTTTCCGTCAGGAAATTGCTGATTTTTCCATCCGGATCCTGCCATTGATACTGACTGATGGCGGCAACCCGCTCTTTTCTTTCCTTGGACATGAACTCGCCACCCACATTCGATTCGCGAATAAAATCCCTGTCGCTTTGAATGTGTTTTATTTTGTTATTGAATTCGTCATCAATGGCCGCATGGTCGGGTTTTTCGCCTTTTTCGAGGATGGCCAGCTTTTTCTTCAACATGTCAATTTCGGCATCCCGTTTCAGGACTTCGAAACGGACATCGACCATTTTGACCCGGTCAAAGATGGTTTCCAGTTTGGTGGCTTTATCGACCACTTCGGTCGGTGTGACCACCTTGCCACAGTCGTGCAACCATGCCGCGATCTTGAGTTCGTAAAGATCATCTTCGGTGAGGCTGAAATTTTTCAATTCGCCCACATTGGCACCGCAGGCAGCCTCCGCCAGCATTTCCGCCAGAACGGGTACGCGATGGCAGTGTCCGCCGGTATAGGGTGATTTTTCGTCGATGGCGGTGGCGATGGACTGGATGAAGGATTCGAACAGCTTTTTCAAATCCGTGATCAGGCGTTGGTTGGTCAGGGCGATGGCGGCTTGTGAGGCGAGGGACTCTGCCAGACGTTGATCTTCAGCCGTAAAGGCGATGATCCCACTGGTTTCGGGATCTTTGGCATTGATCAATTGCAGCACCCCGATAATCTGATTTTCGTGATTTTTCAGAGGTACGGTCAAAAACGAGGTCGAACGGTAGCCGGTGTTTTTATCGAAAGCCCGTGTGCCGGTAAAGTCAAACCCTTCGGCTTGATAGGCATCCGGGATATTCACGGTCTTGTCCTGGATGGCGCAGTAGGCCGCCACCATGGCCAAGTTGGGTTTGCCATCCTTGAACAGGGGCAACTCCGGGAAATTGATGGGAATACCCGTGGTACCGCCCATGGCGATCTTCAAGGAGTCGGTACGGATGATTTCAAATTTGAGGGTTTTGCGATCTGTGGCCAGGTAGATTGTCCCGGCATCGGCATTGGTCAGTTCCTTGGCTCCGAGGAGAATATTCTCCAACAGGCGGTTGGTATCCCGTTCGGAGGAGAGGGCAATGCCCAACTCATTCAGTTTGTTGATGCGACGCAACAAATCCCCCGATGCGTGCATTGAGCCTGCACTGTCGTCAGACGCAGCCTGATCCAGATTATCATCAATTTTTTTTGACTTATTTTCAACGTTTTCCACTTCGGACTCCGACAGGCATGCCTGAAGATCAATTGGCTTCAATGAATCATTTGTCGTCTTTTTTTTCATGTTTTCCGACCATCGGCAACCAAAACATTCTCATCCCCGGCGGCATTATACCAAAATTTATCCATGCATCCATCGGGAAAAAGCAGGGATCTGTTTTTTTCCCCTGACAAAATCAAATACAGGGGTTGGTTTGGATAGGATCAAATTTGTCGCATAAGGTATATTATGTTAAATTGCCACTGGAGTTCCTCCCCCCAGGCCTGTGCATTGTCACACCCCCATTATGTCAAATGGCCAATACAACGGCCAAAGCTGTCCAACACACTCCCAAGATGCGTCCATTATGTCAAATGGCCTGCCGGGTTTCCTTTTTGAAACCTCGGGCATCCCAGGTTCAATGTTCAATCCGGGCATCCTTCCAGGTTCAATCCTGCTCCCAGGCTCACTCCCAGGCTCATTGCAATCCAGGTTCAATCCTGCTTCCAGGCTCACTCCCAGGCTCATTGCAATTTAATGAGGACAGCAAGGGCACTGAATCCGGCAATCATGATCCCGCCCAGGCGGATGATAATGCGGTATTCGAGTTCACGCATATCGGTCCTGAGTGTCGCAACATCCCCTTTGGTTGCAAGCTCTTTCAGTTGGGCTTCGTGGACTTTTTTAAGAGCGCCAACCATGCCTTTGGCTTGCACTTCATCAAAACCGGATGCCTTCAATTCCTCAACGAATTCCAAGGTGTCAAACGTGACGGTAATGGTCATGGCACTCTCTCCCAAAAAAATCAGATCTTGTACCGATTCTGTCAGTCTACCACCCGATCTCGAAAATTCCAAACAAACTGTCAGTGCGGAAAAAAGGCCTTGAGAATGAGGGCCAGAACGCCAGCCATCATGATGCCAAACATCCATTTGATGACAGCCACGTCTGTACGGATCGGAGCCAGTTCCTTTTCCAGCTTGGTATCCATGCGAACCCCCAGATCCCTGAGATCCCGTCTGGTGGCAAGGTCTTCCAGATTTTTATCAAACACCTCAGCCTGGGCTTCGGCCAGCCCTTCGGCCTGCTTTTCGTCAAAGCCCGCTGCCTTGAGTGTCTTGACATATTTCAGAGTATCAAAGGTGATTGCCGTCATGTGTAATTCCTGTAAAAAAATCCATCCTGAAGCTAAAGCTGACCCTGACCTCGTCAGTTTACCAGATTCGTGCAGTCTACCATACCCGATTCGTGCATGCATCCTTATTATGGTGCAGGGAAATCGGTTCTTCTGGCCCGTGACCAGCGCAACCAAAGCACCCCGATGGCAACGGAGAGAAACAAGCCGAATCCGGCTGCCAGTAAATTGGCCGGTGCCCCTCCCCTGACGACCAGGGTATAGCCGCCAATCATCAGGAGCATGGTGGCATTTTCGGCCAGATTTTGCACGGCGATGGCATGTCCGGAACCGACACTTTGGTGGCCTTTTTCCTGGAGCAGGGCATTCAGGGGCACGACAAAGAAGCCGCCACAGCCGCCAATCAGCACCATGACCACAAAGGCCATGGGCAGATTGGTGGTTCCCGAGAGCAGGCACACGGCAAGACCGATCAGGACGCCGGCAGGCAGGGCACGTTCAGCCTGTGCCAGGGTGACAAATCTGGCGGCCAATCCGGCCCCCAGGACGATGCCAACGGCCACCATGGCATTCAGGTAGGCAGGCATGCTGTTCGTGGTGATGCCCAGGGCGACCGGCACCCAGATCACGAGTAAAAACCGCATGGTCGAGCCTGCCCCCCAAAAAATGCTCGTGCCGATGATGGAAAACCGGGCATCCGGAACCCGAAACAAATCCCGCACCGCCTGGAAAAAATCCCGAAACAGTCCTGTGAACGAAAGCGCACCGACCGGATGGGCCGGCTTGAGCCTGGGAATGAACAGATTGGCCAAGGCCGCCACGCCATAACAAACCGTTACCACGACCAGGGTGCCCGGAATGCTCCAGTCGGCCAAGGTGCCACCGGCAATGGCCCCCGCCAGAATGGCCACAATGGTCGAAGATTCCATCAGGCCATTGGCCTTGACGAGGTGATCGGATGAAGTCAGTTCGGAGAGGATGCCATATTTGGCCGGCGAATAGGCTGCCGCGCCGATTCCCACCACACCATAGGCAACAAAAGGGTTGATGCCCAGATACATGCCGAGGGCACCCGCAAGCTTGAGACCATTGGCGGCCAGCATCACCCGTCCCTTGGGAATGGCATCGGCAAAGGGACCGACAAAGGGGGCCAATAGAATGAAGGCTCCCACAAAAAATTCCTGCAACAAGGGGGCGGCCCAATCCGGATAGTGGGTTTGTTTGAGCAGGGCCAGGGCACCAAACAGCAGGGCATTGTCCGCCATCGCCGACAAAAACTGCGCCACCAGCACTGCGACCAGGCCACGCGACCACAAAGGGCGCGAAATGACTGTGGTTTCATCGTGTGACATCAATAAATCCTTGCAAGGGCTATCGGGTCAGGGTGGCATCGGCCATTTTTTTCAGGGTGACATAATCGGTTTTTCCCGAGCCAAGCAGAGGCAAGGCATCGATTTTCTGAAGCAAACGGGGTACGGCCAGTTCCGGTGCGCCCAGGTTTTTGGCGGCTGCCAGGAGCTGTTTGCGGTCGAGGGCAGGGGCGGTTGTGAACAAAATCAAGGCTTCTCCCTTGGCCGCATCCGCCCGGGTCGATGCGGCATGCAGAAAGCCGGGTGCGGCCTGGGATGCAATCTGCTCGACCACCTCCAGGGAAATCATCTCCCCGGCCAACTTGGCAAAACGTTTCAGGCGGCCACGGATGTGGACAAAATCGTCGGCATCGATGAAGACAATGTCACCGGTTGCATACCACCCCTCCCCCAACGATTCCGGCGGTTGAATCTCCCCGGGTTTATCGTAGAGAAAGTAGCCTTTCATCACATTGGGGCCTTTGACGTGCAGGACACCCCCCTCCTCGACCCCGGGCACCGGCTCCAGTTGATATGCCATACCCGGGACAATCTGGCCGACACTGTTGGTGCGACAGGCCATGGGCACGTTGACGGCAACCACCGGGGCGCACTCGGTCACACCATATCCTTCCAGAATGCGAATGCCAAACTTGTCTATCCACAGCCGACGCACGGCATCCGAGAGCTTTTCCGCGCCAGCGATAACGTAGCGCAAACGGCCAAAATCATAGGGATGGGCAAATTTGCCATAATTGGCCAGAAAAGTCGGTGTCCCGAACAGGACCGTGCAATCGCGATCATAGACGATTTCGGGAATGATGCGATAATGCAAAGGGGTCGGATAGAGAAAAACCTTGCATCCCGACACCAGCGGCAACATGGCACCGCAGGTGAGACCGAATGAATGGAACAGCGGCAAGGCCATCATGAATTTGTCCAGCGGCGAAAAATCGGCCACGGAACGAATTTGTGCAACATTGGAAAGCAGGGATGTGTGCGAATGGACCACGCCCTTGGGTTTGCCCTCGGAACCGGATGTAAACAAGACCATGGCCGGCGCATCGGGATGCTGGGCAACCATGGCGGTTGTTGGAAACAACAGATGCCAGACCACCCACAATTTGTCCGACAGGCCGAAGTGAGTCTTGAGGTCTTCCAGATAGTGAACCCGCACGCCTGGAAGTTGCTCGACAAGATGATTCAGGCGGGCTTTTTCAAGAAAGGTCCGTGATGCGACAATCGTCTGGATACGGGCCGTCGTGCAGGCGGCACGCACCCCTTCCGGGCCAGCGGTGTAATTGAGCATGGCAGGCACGCGCCGACCGGCGGAGAGTGCCAACAACAGGGCCAACGTTGGGGCGGCATTGGGCGTCATGACCCCGACGACTTCACCCTCCCTGGTGATCGGTGCCAAAAGCCGGACCATGGCCAGGGCCATTTTGAGAAGCGAGCCGTAGGACTCCTCCTGCAAACGCAAATCTTCAACGAGCTTGTAACCGGTGCCGAATGTCGCCCTGGCATCGAGGAAAGCCTGGAACAGGGTTCGTTCCGGGCGGGTGGCAACCAGCATGTCCAGCAGAATGTGCCGCATCAATTCACCGGCCCGCCGCCGCCGCAGTTTCGCGGTAGGCAGGTCCGGCATGGAAATATGGCGGCGCGGCTGGATGGCAATGTGAACCCTGGGCAACAGTTTGCGGGGATAGATGCCGGCCAGTCGTCCGAAATAACTGCGGCCCGCTCCCTCGATACGCACCGGTACGACGGTCGCGCCGCTTTTCGCAGCCACAAAGGCCGCACCATCATAGACCTTCATCAGGGATCCCGTGACCGTGATGCGTCCTTCCGGAAAAATGATCACGGGAGTACCGCTTTGCACGAGCTTAAGGATCAATTTGATGGCGAGCGGACTGGTAGAATCGACGGCCAGGTGTGGTACATGTTGCAGGATCATCCTGAAAAACCGGTTGTTGGCCACCGTGGAATGGACCACAAAGGTTGCCTCGACCGGCAGGAACAGACCGAGCAGAACACCATCCAGGAAGGATTCATGATTGGCGACAATCAGGGTACGTTCATTGCGGAGAGCCTCTGCATTGCCAGTGATGCGCACGCGAAACAACACTCCAAAAATGGTCCGTAAAATATTTTTCAGCATGGCGTTTTTCCCATATGGATGAATCCCATTCAAACTTTTTTACAATGTCAGCGCCAAAACATTGCCATCCCATTCGTTAGCGCCGACTGACTTTATTTCCCCTCCCCCTCCCCTGTTCAAGGGTTTTCTCTCCCCCTCCCCTGTTCAAGGGTTTTCCCTTTCCCGTTCGCATGCTGCCAATCGTATCATTCCTTGTGGCACGTTGGCCATATTTTCCTGCCTTGACTTGCCGTTATCTTCCGGCAAGCCTAGAATTCCCCGGTCCAATTGCCAAACCCGATATATCCTGTGAAAGGATTGTTGCCGCCATGTCGCGTCGTATTCTGGTCACCAGTGCCCTCCCCTATGCCAACGGGCAAATCCATCTGGGCCATCTCGTAGAGTATATTCAAACGGATATCTGGGTCCGCTACCATAAGCTGCGCGGGCGCAAGTGTGTCTATATCTGTGCCGATGATACCCATGGCACCCCCATCATGATCCGCGCCAGACGCGAAGGAATCACCCCCAAGGAACTCATCACCCGCATGCACGGGGAGCATACCCGGGATTTTGCCGGATTTGCCATTGATTTCGATAATTATTACAGCACCGATTCCGAGGAAAATCGGAAAATTTCCAACATGATCTACGAAAAAAACCGTGACAGCGGCCACATGGACCGCCGCATGGTGCGCCAGGCTTATTGTGAAACCGATGGCATGTTTCTTCCGGATCGTTTTGTGCGTGGCACCTGTCCTTCCTGTGGTGCCCTCGATCAATACGGCGATGCCTGCGAAGTGTGCAGCAGTACCTATGCACCCCTGGATCTGAAGGATTCCCGCTGCGCCGTATGTGGTGCCCAGCCCGTTGAACGCGAATCAGAACATATTTTTTTCAAACTCGGTGATTTTGAACCTTTCCTGAAGGAGTGGACCCGTTCCGGACGCTTGCAGGAAGAGATGGCCAACAAGCTTGATGAATGGTTCAAGGAAGGTTTGAAGGATTGGGATATTTCCCGGGATGGTCCCTATTTCGGCTTTGAAATTCCCGATGCCCCGGGAAAATATTTTTACGTCTGGCTGGATGCCCCCATCGGTTACATGGCTTCAACCATGAACTGGTGTCAGCAGGTGGGACAAAATTTTGCCTCCTACTGGGCCAGCGATGTGCATGCCGATGTCTATCACTTCATCGGCAAGGATATTCTCTATTTTCATACCTTGTTCTGGCCAGCCCTGTTGCAGGGGGCCGGGTTTCGGACCCCGACGGCGATTTTTGCCCATGGTTTCCTGACCGTCAACGGCATGAAAATGTCCAAGTCGCGGGGCACTTTCATCAATGCCCGCAAGTATCTGGAATTTCTCGATCCAGAATATCTGCGCTACTACTATGCCGCCAAATTGACCAGCCGTGTGGATGATATCGACCTGAATTTTGAGGATTTTGTGCAGAAGGTCAACAGCGATCTGGTGGGCAAGGTGATCAATATTGCCGCACGCACCGCCAATTTCATTCACAAGTTTTACGAAGGCAATCTGGCCACGCAATACCCGGACGATGGCGGTCTGCACAAGCAGTTTGTGCAGGCCGGTGAAGAGATCGGTCAATATTATGAGGCCCGCGAATATGCCCGGGCCATGCGGACCATCATGCGTCTGGCCGAAGAGGCCAACCGGTTTGTCGAGGCGAAAGCGCCCTGGCAGTTGGCCAAGGAGGAACGTTTCACCGCCGGTTTTCCGAATGCGTTGCAGGATACCTGCACCATTGCCTTGAATCTGTTCCGTATTCTGATCACCTATCTGAAGCCGGTGTTGCCGCTGCTCGGCAGAAAAGTTGAGCATTTGTTTAATGTCGCGGCATTTAACTGGGAGGATTGCGAACGTCCCTGGCATCACGAAAAATTAAAACCATTCAAACATTTGATGGTACGGGTGGATCCGCAAAAGGTGGAGGATCTTCTCCAGGCATCCAGGGAAGAAGGGGAAGCCCCTTCCCCGCCGGTTGCTTCTGTATCTTCCCCCTCGCCTGCCTCTTCTTCTGGATCCTCGCCTGCCTCATCCCCATCCCCTTCCCCTTCCCAACCAGAAAGCAATGATCTGGCACCAGAAGTCACTATCGACGACTTTGGCAAGGTGGATTTGCGGGTGGCGCGTATTGTGACGGCGGAAGCTGTTCCTGGTGCCGACAAGCTCTTGAAACTGACCCTGGATCTGGGAACCTTGGGAACGCGGACTGTTTTTGCCGGCATCAAGACCGCCTACCCCGTGCCCGAAACCTTGAATGGTCGCCTTGTCGTCATGGTGGCCAATCTCAAGCCCCGCAAAATGAAGTTTGGGCTTTCCGAGGGCATGGTTCTGGCTGCCGGGCCTGGTGGCAGCGATGTGTTTCTTCTTGCTCCCGATGCGGGTGCCCAGCCAGGCATGCGCATCAAATGAGGAAAAGAGCCTTGCCTTGCAGGGCCGTTACGTCCATAATGAGTCTTTCCTGAATGTGTCCCCATCGTCTAGAGGCCTAGGACGCCGGCCTCTCACGCCGGTAACAGGGGTTCGAATCCCCTTGGGGACGCCATATACCAATCCGAGACATCCAACATCCGCGCTCAAGGGTGCCATCACCCCAACCAGGGAAGTGCATCGAACGGATATTTGCACTATCTCCCTGACTGATGCGTTGATGTCTATAGCCACCGACCCCTTCCGTTTTCCCGACCCGGTTGGTGGCCATATGGGCCGTTCCCGGTTGTGGCTTCCCGTTGCGAAAAAGGCCATATGCTTGGGGTATTTCTCCCGGTAAATTTTACAGCATAAAAGTCAATGGGATTTTGATAAAGTGGGATGGAAAGGAGATTCCGATGACGACGATCACGTTCGACACGCACGCCTACATCAAGGAATTGAAAGCCGTCGGGTTTACCGAAGAACAGGCCGAAGTTCAGGCCAACACCCTTTCCAGCATCTTCAAAACAAACCTGGATGAACTGGCCACGCGGCGGGACATCAAGGAACTTGAATTGGCTACCGGACGTGAAATCGCCGAGGCCAAGGCCGAAACCATCAAGTGGATGTTTGGTGTGGCCACCGGTCAGGCGATGTTCATTATTGCCATTCTCAAGCTGTTCCCGTCGCACTGAATGACGGAAATCAGCCACCCCACAACAGAAATGGGGTGGCTGATTTGTTTGTCTATCGCATCCGATTCAGCAACCGGGTTTTCACTTGGTCAAATTCTCCCCGCTTGATCAAGCTGATTTGACGGATGCCCAAAGGCTTTTTGACATCCTCCCAGACTTTCATTTTATTCCTCCCTTAACGAAAATTAATCTTGTCGGGATTGACAAGAAATTTTCGTATTTCTTACATATATACCAAGATTTACTTGTTATGACGGGTTGATTTATGCCGAAAAAGTCTTGATTGTTCATTTAAAAATTGCATTTAAGTAGTTTTTTATTTTATTGAATTTTTCACATAATCATGTAATATGGTTCCATCTGATCATATACATAGATATAGCTTAATTAAAAAGGTGAATACATGGATATCAAAAATAATTGCAAACATGCATGACGAACTTGTTGTGATTTATGTAGTTATCTCGGTTATAAAATTTTATGCACTTGGTATGCAGAGAACTATATTGCTTATATCAAGAAAAGCAGATTATCCATATAAAATCATGGCAATATTGTTGCCTGCCTGGTTTCCAATGGTCTGGGGTATTATTATTTCGAGATGGATTATATTGTGCATTATTGCAATATACTGGAATTGGTTGATTGCTGCCGGAATTTTAATTGTCAATTTTGCATTAGATGTTTTGTTGCCAATACCGTATCACATATATATACCAATCTTTAGAAAAAAATTAATAAAGATAAAAAAATCAGATCCTGATGTAGGTTCTTTGCTGGAACATGGGTTTGAGCCTGCAATATTAATCTTTACGTCGCCAGATCCATAAATTTTTTAAAGTTTTTTGTTTCCAGAACGCCGACCGGCGGATTGTCGGGATTTTGGCGGCATTCCTCGACAGATTCCCGACAGAGCATCAAGATCAGTTGGCCGAGCTTGCCGGGCTGGATCTTTCGCTTGTGGTCGATGACCAAATCCAGAACCCCATGAATTTGCACGCTTCATGGGTCTTTTGCGTCGCAGGCACCATCCGGCGGGTGTTTCGTGAATGGTCAGTGTGAAAAGAACGACTTCATGATGAGCGCCATGACGCCGGCCAACTGGATGCCGATCATCCATTTGAGAAGCACCAGATCTGTACGGATGGGAGCGAGTTCGATTTGCAAGTCCCGTCTTGTAACAAGTTCATCGTGCGATTTGGCAATCACACGCACGACCGCGTCGGCCTGGTCCGCCGGAAACCCGGCAACCTTGAGGAGCTTGACCAGTTCCAGAGTGTCAAAGGTGACAGTGGCCATGTCTATTTCTCCAAGTGCAATTGATGACGGAACCAGCATACCACAACCGAATCCAGATTTGGGGATAATTTCGTTTGACATTTGAGGACGAGCTTATGTAGCATCCCCATTGTCACGGAATTCAGCAAAGATATGTTAAGTAAAACCAATAAGATAGATTGTCAGTTCGGTGTCCCACTGCGGCGCAGGCTTCCAGTTTCTGGGGATTGGGATGGCTGTCGAATCCGGCGATGGATTGTTGATATGGCAGGAGAGGAGTTGCGAAAAATGGCTGTCCAAAGTTAATGGATTCCTGGCAGGAACAAGATGGGAGATAGATTCCGATGACAACGATCACGTTTGACACCCACGCCTACATCAAGGAATTGAAGGCGGTAGGTTTCACCGAAGAACAGGCCGAAGTTCAGGCCAACACCCTTGCCACGATTTTCAAGACGAGCCTGGATGAACTGGCAACGCGGCGAGACCTCAGGGAACTTGAATTGTCCACCAAGCGGGATTTCAAGGAGCTTGAAACCAAAATTGCCGAAGCCAAGGCTGACATGATCAAATGGATGTTTGGTGTGGCCGCCGGTCAGGCAATGTTCATCATTGCCATTCTCAAACTGTTCCCGTCACACTGAAACGGCCAAAATGAGCCGCCCCTACCATGAAAATGGGGTGGCGGGTTTGTTTGTTTGTCGAATCCGATTCGGCAACCGAACTTTCACCAGGTCAAATTGTCTCCTCTTGATCAGGCCGATTTGGCGTAAACTCCAGAGGTCTTTTGGTATCCTGCTTTTTCGGAAGAAGTATTGCGAATGTTTTTCAACAATAAAAACAGTGAATTGCCCATCGAAAAGTTCATGACCCATCCGGTTGCGTTCACCCTGCTGGATGTTCGCGGCAGCACGGATTACGATCCGACCATTCCCGGCTCGAAACGGGTCTATCTGTTGTCCCTGGAAGAACGCATGGACGAATTTGAAAAACGTTTCGAAGCACAACTGTTGCAACGTCCCCTGCTTGTCTATTGCAGTAAAGGGGATGGCAGTCAATACATCCTGAAAAAATTTTCCAAGAGGTTTCAGGTGCAAAGCCTCAAGGGAGGCATGGTGGCCTACCTGGAAACCATCTCTCGCCTGCTCAATGAACACCCCTATGAAAAGCCGGAAAAACGTGACGAAATCATGTCGAAAATGTTGATGACCCTGACCAATCGTCAAACCCCACCCGATACGTTCCATAAAATCATCAAACATTTGATCCGCTCCTCACCCAACCCGGAGGTCAGAAAATGGCTCTGAAAAGCACGCCAAGTGAATCCCTGCGGCGGGTGTTGCATGAAACCCCACACCACAAGCTCCTGTTTGTGATTTTTTCTGGAAAGCAGTGTTTTGTCTGCGAAAAGTTGCGCCAGCATCTTCCCTGGTTTGCCAATTCCCATCGTGAAAAAATTCACGTCATGGTCGTCGATGTCCAGAGGTACCCCGAATTGACCACCGAATACGGCATCACCGGCATTCCAACCATCATGGTGTTTGCCAAAGGCAATCGAATTCATACCGCAATTGGCGTGAGCAGCAAAAGTGAACTTAAAAAAATACTCAAAGAGACATCCAAGGCCATTTGATTACGTGGCGAGAAATTCCTGGGTCGCATGATTCATCCGGAAAATTTGTTTCTCCTTCATATAGGGCGCACACCTGGAATATCGCCGTCATGGGATATTCAGTTGCAGGTGAATCAACACCCCCCGGAGCCTCTCATGCGGGTGGATCGGCAACGTCTGCGCGCCATCCAACTCCTGGTGGAAGGATATCGGCGAACCTTGATCAACCCGGCCCCGATGGACTTGGCAACCGAGGGGTTGGCCGGGGTCGGGCTGGAGTTGTTCGATCTGGGACTGGCACCCTCCTGGGCCAGTGTCCAGGCAAGGTTGATTCCCGGTTTGCCACTGCGTCTGGTCATTGTTTCCTCCATTCCCGAGGTCCTGAATCTTCCCTGGGAAGTGACCCGTCTGCCGGATGGACGTGTTCTGGGGTTGGATACAGGGGTGGGATTGCGCCGTTTGCCCGATTTTGCCGCCCCCGTGCAGCACTGTTGTTCCGTCCTGCCCCCCCGCCCCTTGCGCGTCATTTTGGCCATCTCGGTACCCGCCGATGCCGAAGAACATGCCGCCATTCCGGTTGAATCCCTGACCTCGGCATTCCTGGAAGCCATTGCCGGTACCGGTGCAGAGTCGCTGTTGACCATGACCGCCACCGGTAGCGTCGCCGAACTGCGGGAACACATCCGCCACCTGCAACCGCAACTCGTCATATTGTGCGGCCCCGTGCGCATCCAGCGGGGTGATGGTTTTTTCGGCTTCGAGGCCGGGGATGGGCGTCTCGACCTGCACACCAGCCATGAAATGTACCAGGAACTGTTTCTGGAATCCGGCGTGCAATGTCTGATGCTGATCGGTTGTCATGCCAGTGCCGCCCCACCATTGGCCGCGACGAGTGCCATTTGTGCGGCGGTCGTGCAAAACGGCATGCCCCTGGCCGTGGCATGTCCCACGGTCGAGACGGCATTCCTGACGCCGTTTTTGCAGGGGGTGGCCCAGGGCCTGCCCCTGGAAACCGCTCTCAACCAGGCCCGCAATACCTGCCGATCAACCTGCGGCGAACAATCCCCCCCCACCTGGACCCTGCCCATGCTGTTTGGCGGCTCGCAACAGGGGTTTTTGTTCAACGTCGCGGCGCTTTCCGCTTCTGTCCATCCGCAACCCAAAAAACCGGATTGGGACTCCCCGCCTGGCATGCATCTGGGGGTGGCCGGTCATTTTTGGGGTCGGCGTCCGGGAACGGAGGGATTGTTGACCGGCCTGCGGGAAAAGACCATTGGCCTCCTGCATGTTTCCGGGCCGCAAGCCAGCGGCAAGAGTTCCTTGATTGTGCGTCTGGTCCGGGGCATGGCCGATCTGGGACACCCGGTCCTGGCGGTGGCGGGAACCCCGGCCAATCCCGTGACCGCCGCCCGTCTGTTGCAAAGCGTCATCCCGGTCTTGAAACGCCAGGGTTTCAAAAGTGAAACCAGCCAACTCAAGGATGGGTCGCTGCCGATCCGGGATCGGCTGGCACACCTGGTGGATGTTTTGACCCGGCAGCAAGGCTTGATTCTGCTGTTGGATGATGTGCAACCCTGGCCGACACCGGGAGAGTATCGGGGAAACAGCGATCCGGATCTGGCCTGGTTTTTTTATTTGTTCTGGCAAAAAGGTCCGGGAGAGACACGCATCCTGGTCACCGGACCCGATCCCCTGCATTGGCCCGAACCCCTGCCCGCCTGGGTCACCCGTTTTGCCCTGGAACCCTTGCCCGTTGCCCTCCTGGCTGGAATCGCTCTCCGTGAACGCTCCATCGTCGCCCGCCTGACACCTGGACCCGAGGGGTGGAACGAGGTGCAGAACGCCTGTCAACGACTTCCGGGTCATCCAGCCTGGGTGCGCCCGGTCCTGGCGACCGATCCCGGGCAACTCGCTTCTGTGCCGGTCGCCGACTCATTGACCGCATTTTTTGCCACCTGGTCCGGCGACGAGCGCCGCCAACTGACCCAGGCCGCCCTTCCCCATCTGGCCCTGCCCACAGAAGGAATTTGCCAGGTGACAGGCATGGAATCGGATCAACTGTTTGGCTGGCTGGATGCCGGCATCATCGACTCCTGGCACCCTCCCGGCAGGGAGAGACTCTGGAAAGTACCTCCCGGAATCCGGGATTGGCTTTTACGGACTGAAGATATGTCTTCTCCCCACATCCATGAAGCACAGCGGCGGATCGGCGCGTATCTGCTGCGCATGTTCGAGGAAAACCGGGAAGAAATTCTGGGGCTGACCTGGGTCGATATCCTGATGGAGGCCCGCTTTCACTGGGCACAAGGGGGGGATCTGCCGACGGCGGCGGCCATCTCGGGAAAAATCAGCCATGGACTGGAAATTCAGGGCCTGTTCGCCGAACTCGAAAGGGTCAATCGGCAATTTCTGCTCTGGGGATCCCACCCCTCCCCGCTGTTCTGGATTGCCCAATCCTGCCTGGGACGCGGTGAATTGGAACAGGCCATGGAGTGGTTGCAACGCAGTCGGGAAAGTGTTCAGGATCAGGATGGGTATTGGGTGGAACAGGCTGCTGCCTGGCAGGGCGAGGCGGAAATCCAACTGACCAAGGGGCGTCTCGAAGCCGCCCGCAATGGCTTTCATGCGGCCATGACCCTGCTGCACACCGCCGGGGACCGGGAAGGCGAAGCCGCCATGGCCACCCAGGTGGCGGCTGTCCATCTGCGCCAGGGGCTTCTGGAAAAAGCCACCGCCCAATTGCACCATGCCCTGTCCCTCCAGGAAGATGCCCAGGATCGAACGGGTGCCGCCAGAACCTTGTCCAGATTGGCGGAAGTGGATCTCGCCCGGCAGGATTATGCCGCTGCCCGCCAAAAACTGCGGCTGGCCCTGACCGTTCAGGAAGAGATGCACGATCGGGTGGGCGAATCAACATCGCAAGCCTTGTGGGGCATGCTGGAAATGCAAAGCCAGCGTCCGGAAAAGGCATTGCCCCACTTCCAGCGGGCCATCGCCATTTACCAGGAACTGGGGCATCTGGTGGATTTGGCTTCCACCTTGCCGGTGGCAGGACACATCCTGTATACTCTGGAACGTTTTTCCGAATCCCGACAATATTTTACCATGGCGGAACCCCTGTTGAAACATTTGGGACAAAACGCCATGCTGGCAAGCATTCGACACCAGATGGGCATCATGGATTTATTGGAGGGTTCCCTGGAGAGTGCCCTGGACCATTTTCGGGATGCCCTGTTTTTGCGCGGCGAGACCGGGGATCAGCCGGGAGAGGCCGCCACGTTTTTTCATCTGGGGCAATTGGCCCGCATGCTGGGTTTGGAAGCAGGTGCCCTGCGCCTGATCGGCCTGAGCTGGCGTCTCAGCGTCCGCCATGATCTCCCGGATGGAACGCAACAGGAAACCCTGTTCCGTGCCCTCGCCCAAGAAATGAACCTGGATGCTTCACAAGCCGATGCACTCCTGGAGCGGATATGGAATGATTATCTGACCGATGGTGGCAAGGCCTTTTTTCAGGCCATTTTTGGTGCAAACCGGGATTCTCTTGCCGTCACCGGTTGAAGAATCGAATAATTTGGTGAAGAATCGGCTGGTGGTTTTTTTGTTTTTCATGGGTGTTCCACGATATCACGCGATCAAAATGAGGAGGACATGATGCAACGGGGTAACGTTCTGGTAGCACAGGGCGGCGGACCGACAGCGGTGATCAACCAATCGCTGGTGGGCGTCGTTCTTGAAGCACGCAACTATGCGCACGTCGAGGGTATCTATGGTGCCCTCAACGGCGTTTCCGGTATTGTCAAAGAAAATTTCCTGGACCTGACCCAGGAGACCATCGAAAACCTGGAACGGGTGGCTGCCACGCCTTCTTCCGCCCTGGGTTCCACGCGGGACAAGCCGGACCGGGCCTACTGCCAAAAAATCTTCGATGTCCTGAAAGCCCACAACATTCGCTACTTCTTCTACATTGGCGGCAACGACTCCTCCGATACCTGCCGGATCGTCGGTGAGTTTGCCAAAGAGTCCAAGTATGAAATGGTGGCGGTCCATGTGCCCAAGACCGTGGACAACGACCTGATGGAAAACGACCACACCCCCGGGTTTCCTTCAGCCGCCCGGTTTGTGGCCAGCGCTTTTGCCGGTGTCAACCTGGACAACCGGGCGCTCCCCGGCGTCTATGTGGGCGTGGTGATGGGACGGCATGCCGGCTTTTTGACCGCCGCCGCCGCCCTGGGTCGGATCTATCCAGACGATGGCCCGCACCTGATCTACCTTCCGGAACGTGTTTTCGACATGGACAAGTTCCTGATCGATGTCAAAACGGCCTATGACAAACATGGCCGTTGCGTCATTGCGGCTTCCGAAGGCATCCATGACAAGGAAGGAACCCCCATTGTCACGAAACT
Source organism: Magnetococcales bacterium (assembly GCA_015228935.1). Lineage (NCBI taxonomy): Bacteria > Pseudomonadati > Pseudomonadota > Magnetococcia > Magnetococcales > Magnetococcales bacterium. The sequence goes on from JADGCO010000003.1 coordinate 29,233, forward strand.
GATGCAAAAAGTGGAGAAAGATGCCCACGGCAACGTGCAACTCTCCGGCACCGGTGCCCTGGCCGATCTTCTTTGCGATCAGGTCAAGGAAAAGCTCGGCATCAAACGGGTGCGGGGCGATACCTTCGGCTATCTGCAACGCTCCTTCCTGGGTGTAGTCTCCGACGTTGATCAACGCGAAGCCCGCGAAGTGGCCCAAAAAGCTGCCAAGCTCGGTATTGGCCAGGGTTTGAGCGGCTCCGTCGCCATCAAGCGCGTTGGTGACTATGCTGTCGAGTATCAGCTTACCGATCTTTCCAAGATCGCTGCCAAAACCCGTGTGATGCCCGACGATCACATCAATGCCGCCGGCAACGATGTCACCGAGGCCTTCAAACACTATCTGCGCCCCCTGCTCGGCACCACCATGCCCGATCAGGCCCACCTCCAGGCTCCCAAAGTGGCAAAGATTCTGAACAAGTAGTCTCTTACGTCTGCTCTTGTAGCCGAATGAGTTCGGCGACGATCATGCCAAAACCGGTTTCGTCCTTGTGGCGAAACCGGTTTTTTTTTGGTGCCCACGACCGGAATCGAACCGGTACGGCCTTGCGGCCAACGGATTTTAAGTCCGTAGCGTCTACCTGTTCCGCCACGCGGGCCTAATCCAAGCGTGATTTCCTGTGAATGACATCCTGCGAGACAGGGCATCAAGCTGAACGGCAATTCGGAATAGGGGAAGCATATCTCATGGACAAAGAGTATCACAGGGTCCATGTTTTGCCAAACGCATGCTTGCCTGTCGCGTACCGGAACGTCAGGCAACAAAACTGGAGATTCATTTTCCGGCATGGCAAAATGGTCAGGTGATGGGGGATGGGGTTTGGCAAACCGGACTCCCTGACACTTTGGAAAAACCACTGACCAGGAAAGACCGGGGATGGAAAAAAATCAGGATGTGGTCTATTTCGCCCACGGCAAGGAAGGGACCCCTTGGGGCAGAAAGATTGAACGGCTGGCAGAAGTGGCCCGCCAACGCGGATTTCATGTGGAAAGTCCAGATTATACCGGTATTGCGGATCCTGACAAGCGTGTTGAAAAACTCCTGGAGCTTGCTCCCGGTGCGGCCCGTCACCTGGTTTTGGTCGGATCGAGCATGGGGGCCTACCTGTCCATCGTGGCTTCCAAAAAACTCTGTCCGGATGGCATATTTCTCATGTCTCCTGCCCTGTATCTCTGGGACTATGCCATACAGGATCCTGAACCACACGCCCGGGTCCTGGTGGCCGTCCATGGCTGGCGAGATGATGTCGTTCCCCCGGCCAACTCGGTCCGCTTTGCCCAGAAGCACAAAGCCACCCTGCATATGATCGACAGCGACCACCGATTGCTGGATGCTCTGCCTTTTCTCACCCAGACTTTTGACTGGTTTCTGGAGCAGGTGTTGGCGGGTGGAAACAAATGAACAGCATGGACGCCATGCAGTCACGGATGCATGGAACCACGAGAAACGGTGTTCCGGATTTTCTTGACCATGGTATTCGGAAGTGGCTTTACTGTCAGGCTGAGCGGCTCTTCAGGGAGATGGCGTCCAGAATTCCTTCAACGATGGCATCGGGGGTTTTGCTGCCGTCGTTGTCCACGACAATATCGGCCGGTTCCGGATCCTTGACCGGAATATCCATGCCCATGACGTGTTGCAGTTTTCCATCCAGATGCCGGCTGTAGATTTGCCTCTGGTCGCGTTGGATCAAGACGTCGATCCCGACACGCAAATAGATTTGCCGATAGTTGCGAATGTGTTTACGGTTCCAGGACCACACTTCCGGAAACATGGAGATGGTGGCACAGACCACGTCAAATCCCTGGTTGGCAAGCATGCGGCAAAGATGGGCATAGCGCATGGCCAGGACCAGCCGCTCGCCTGGCGAATGGGCCTGTTGGGCACCAAATATTTCCCGTAACATGTCACCATCGAGAAAAATGGGAGGTCGTCCCAACATGCGGAGTTTTTTGGCCAAACGACTGCCTATGGTGGTCTTTCCTGAACCGGCCAGACCGGTGATCCAGTAAACCGTTCCTGATGACGGTGTGGATTCTTGCATGCCTTGCGCTCCCTGCGCGTTCGTTACACAAAGGTGACAAACACAAAAAATCCCCACAATTTCGAATGCGTCAGCCGGAACCCTCTTGTCAAGGTATTGTCAAACCGTGGGGATGGTGCCCATTGTCAATATGCAAATTTTAATCCAATACTGTCTGGATTCGGTTGGGCAACAGCCTGGGGATCGGTTATGATCCATGCCAACAGTCCAGGACAATGAATGGAATCTCACACTTGGGAAAGGAAGATTCAATGAAAAGAAAAATATTGTTATTCATGATTTTTTCCCTGCTGATCGGCTGCCAGAGAAGTTGGCAGCACTCCTTGTTGCAGGGAGACAATACCGACAAGACAGCCCGGGGAAAGGAAATGATGCCCCCCACACCCGATGTTTCCCAACCGGTAAAAGCGTCTGATGCGAAAAAAAACCGCAATCAATAGCATACAATAACACCTGCAAAGGTCGGCAGTTGCATTCTACAGGGCGGTCCAATAATTCCCATGGCGATGGTATCGGAAGCCAGGATTGTTGATTTTGAGAAGAATTTTCAACAATCCCTGATTTTTCAAAAGACAATCAACGATATCTATCGTATATCGTTCCTGTCGATCCCTTTGGAACAACAACTGAAAATGGCTTTGGAAAGTATTCTTCACATTCCGTGGCTGTTTGTTCAATCCAGGGGGGCCATTTTTCTGGCCGATGAAAATACCCGCCAATTAACCATGCAAGCTCACAAGGGATTGTCTGGCGATCTGCTGCGCACCTGCGCCATCATACCATTTGGACAATGCATGTGTGGAAAAACTGCCGAGACCAGGTCGCTCCAGCATGCCGAAAACATGGACAGCAAACACGATATTCGAATCCGGGACATGGAACCGCACGGTCATTATGTCGTGCCGCTTCTTTCTGGTGAGAAGTTGTTGGGCGTACTGAATCTGTACTTGGAAAGCGGGCACTCATTTCGAAGAGAGGAGACAGAGCTGTTGAAAGCTTTGGCCAGCACCCTGGCCAGCCTGATTGCCCGCAAGGAAGCTGAACAACAGCTTCTGAACAACAACCTCGATCTGGAAGCGCGGGTTCAGGAGCGGACCCAGGAGTTGCAGGAGCATGTCGATTCCCTGCACAAATACCAAAAACACATGATCCGCTCGGAGCGTATGGCTGCCCTGGGTGGGCTGGTGGCCGGAATTGCGCACGAAATCAATACCCCGATTGGCATCGGGTACACGGCAGCCACCCATCTGGAGGAGCGCAGCCGGGTCCTGGAGCGGCGTTTTCAGGATGGACTGTTGACCCGCGATGAGCTGACCGGGTACATGGCCGATCTCAGGGAGGCCTGCCGTCTGATCGTCATCAATCTGGGGCGGGCCGGTGATTTGATCAATGGTTTCAAGAGGGTGGCAGTTGATCAGACAAGTCAGGAAAAACGGAGCTTTGCACTGCGATCCTATCTGGAAGAAATATTGTTGAGTCTGCATCCAAAACTCAAAAAATCCCCCCACTCCGTCACCCTGCACTGCCCGGAAGAGATTCGTCTGACCACCTATCCGGGTGCCCTGTCGCAAATATTGACCAACCTGATTCTCAACGCCCTGATTCATGCCTTTCCCGATCAGGAACATGGCAACATCACCATCGAGGTGTGTGAAGAAGAGAGCAACATGATCCTGTTGTCTTTCCAGGATGACGGTCAGGGCATGACACCTGAATTGCTCAAACAAATTTTTGAACCTTTCATAACGACCCGGCGCAATCAGGGTGGAAGCGGTTTGGGTCTGTATGTTGTCTACAATCAGGTGACCCAAAAATTGTGTGGAACAATCCACTGCGAGAGTCAACCAGGTCATGGAGCGAAATTTTTGATTCGTTTTCCGGCACGATTATGAACTGATCCATGCAAAATTTTGTTTCCTGCAACGGGTTGGGAACAGGCCAAAATCGAATGCAATTCCCATATAATCGATTGATTCATAAAGATTATTATTATATGATGACAATCGATTTGAATATATTTCGAGAAAATCAGGGTTGAACTGGTGCATGGAATCAATTACAATTTCTTCGAAACTTTTCCGGATTCGAATATTTCAGAAAAGCAATCTGGAGTTTGTCGATAAAATACGGATCAAGACAAACGTGGGGAATGCGGGGGAAGATGCGTGAAGACAACCAGGGATACTCTTGATTTTCTGGCGGCAGACACTCCGGCAGAGCAACACCCGGAAACGAGGAGTGTTGTTGGTTTGTCCCCATGGAAGATCATGATTATTGACGATGATGTGGATGTACATCCCGTCACCAGGCTTGTATTCAAGAATTATCGTTTCGAGGGACGGGGTTTGGAGTTTGTGCTTGGTTATTCCGGGGCAGATGCCATCCATCTCATGCAGATGCATCCCGATACGGCTGTATTGTTTTTGGATGTGGTCATGGAGACCGAGGATGCCGGACTCCGGGCTGTTCGATATATTCGTGAAAAACTCGAAAATCCCTTTGTACGAATTGTTCTGCGAACCGGTCAACCCGGTCATGCCCCGGAAACCGAGGTCATTGCCGAGTATGATATCAACGATTATCGAGACAAGGCCAACCTGAGCAGCCGCAATCTGCTGACCTCACTGACTTCCAGCCTGCGGGCCTATCGCGATATTCGCACCATTGAAAATACCCGGATTGGCTTGAAAAAAATCATTCAGGCAACCGGAAATTTGTTTGAGGTCCGCTCCCTGGGACAACTGGCAACCGGCATTCTCACCCAATTGGCCGCCATCATTACACACGAAGAGCAATCCGGTTCAAACAATCAGGCGGCCTGTTTTGCGGCAACGGTCAAACGAGGCAACTTGAATATTTATGCGGCCTTCGGGTTTTATGAAAGTTGTGTCGGACGACCCTTGTCCGAGGTGGTACCGCCGGAGGTGAACGACATGGTCCGGCTTGCCAAGGAGACCCGGAAAAGCGTATTTACCGACAACCATTTTCTGGGATATTTCCTGACCCGTAACGGCATGGAAAATCTTATTTATTTGAAAAGTCACCGCCCGCTGGGAAAGGCGGATCAGGACCTGATCGAAATATTTTCCTTGAACATTGCCGCCGCCTTTGAAAACCTGTTCCTGAATCGCGAAATCATCAGCACCCAGAAGGATGTCACCTTTGCCCTGGGAGAGGTGATCGAGGCCCGTTCCGGCGAGGCCGGACAACATGTCAGGCGCGTGGCGGAAAGTTCCCGCCTCCTGGCACAACTGGCCGGACTTCCGGATCGGGACGTGGAACTGATCTGGCTGGCCGCTCCCATGCACGACCTGGGCAAGATTGCCATTCCTGACTCGATTCTCTCCAAACCGGGCAGACTCAGCCCGGAAGAGATGGATGTCATACGTACCCATACCGAGATTGGCAGTCGTGTTCTGGGCAACAATGATCGTGGCATCATTCGAACCGGTGCCCTCATCTGCGAACAGCATCATGAAAAGTGGGATGGCACAGGTTATCCCAGAGGGCTGGTCGGTGAACAGATTCATATATTTGCCCGCATCATTGGTCTGCTTGACGTTTTTGATGCCCTCCTTCATCCCCGGGTTTACAAGCCGGCCTGGTCGCCGGAGCAGGTCCGGCAGCATTTCGAAAAAGAGCGCGGTGCCCATTTCGATCCGCACCTGATTGACTTATTTTTAAAACATTTCAATGAGTTTCTCGAAATTCAAAAAGCCTTCCAAGAGTGAAAAAACACACTCGGCAGATTCCTGGCAGATTGCCCCCCGATTCCCATGAAAAATAAAATGTACCATATTCCACCCTGGTCAGGTTAAAATGGCGGACAGGCAAGAGGTCTGGATCTGATGGGGCAGGCGATAAAATAATTCAATTGATTAACAAGGTGGAATGGCATGGCCGAAGATCAAAATGCAATTCTCGTCAAATTTTTGAAGGATTTTGAAGCCAGATTCTCTTTGATGCAGGAAGAACTGGACAAGATGAAAGAGCGTCTGGATGCCATGGGTGCCCCTGAAAGTCAGGAAGATGCTCAGAAAAAAAATGAGCTTCTGGGAAAAATTCAGGATACCCTTCGGGTGACACGGGAAGAGGTGGAAAAAATCCGTCAGCAACAGGGTAAACAAGACAAACGCCTTGAAAATTTCAAGAGCGAAAGTCATTTCGGAACCATCGTCACCATCGTGGTCTTTTCGTTTTTATTCATTCTAACCATGTTCATGCGGTCATGATGAAACTGTTGACTTTCAAACTGGACAACGAAACCTTCGGAGTCGATATCGACGAAGTACAGGAGGTTCTCGAGTATATTCCCCTCACGGCTGTTCCGGGAACCGATGCCAATGTCAAGGGAATCATCCGCCTGCGCGGAGTGGTGGTTCCGGTTGTGGATCTGCGGCAACGTCTGGGCCGTTATTCCATTGAACCCACCCGGAGCAGTGCCATCGTCATCATGGACCTTCCTTGGCGTCGTGGAAGCCGCTATTTTGGTGCCCTGGTGGACGGGGTTGAAGAGGTGGTGGACATGTTGCCACAGTCACTTCTGCCCCCCCCGCGTACTGGTCAACAACCTGGAGCAGGTTACATTCGTTCCATGGGGCGGCATGGTGAAAAATTTGTCATGATCCTGGATACCCGTACCCTGTTTTCTTTTGCCGCTGAAGAAGTTGCCCAGGAAAAACAATCAACTCCCGATCAGACATTCACTTCAAAACCTGAACCTGAGGAGGAAAACCATCTTCTGTTGCCGAATGAAGACCTGGAATTATCTCGGTCTTTTCCTGCGACTGCACCTGTTGCGCCGAAGCCTGCCCGTAAAGCGGACCGGAAACCATCTTCCACACCAAAACCGGTAGACCATGATCGTGTAACGCCGACTTCCACGCCAAAACCGGTAGACCATGATCGTGAAACACCGAAAATTTCTGCGGCACTGGAAAGCTCCGCAGAAATGGACAATTCTGGACACAAGGAATCCTCTCCTCCGTCCGGGATCAAGGAAGATGCATCCCTCGCCGTTTGTGGTAATCTGGCCGAAGCAGATCAGGATGCCCTCCTTGATGCAGCCGCCAGGGAGGAATTACTGAAATCAGAAAATGCGGAAGAAAGGGCGGATATTTCCGAAGAAAGGGCGGATATTTCACTGGACGGCCCTCTGGAAGAAATTTCTGAACAACCTGCTGACGTTGTTGCGGAAGAAACCGTACCTGCCATCAGCGAAGACCGCTCGGACTCCCGGGACACAGTTCCTGAAGAGCCTGTGCCGACAGCCACAAAATCACCGGCTGCCAGTGAAATCCGCCTGGACTCCTGGGACGAAATCCCTGAACAGCCTGTGCCGGCTGCCACAAAATCTCCCGCTCCCAGCGAAATCCGCCTGGACTCCTGGGACACAGTTCCCGAAGAACCTGCCCCGGTTGGCGCAAAATCTCCCGCTCCCAACGAAATCCGCCTGGACTCCTGGGACGAAATCCCTGAACAGCCTGTGCCGGCTGCCACAAAATCTCCGGCTGCCAGCGAAATCCGCATGGACTCCTGGGATGCGGTTCCTGATGAGCCTGTGCCGGCTGCCACAC